>CP129471.1:0-300000 GCA_030583705.1 Patescibacteria group bacterium
TGGAGGAAGCGCTTTTGGTTGCTCTTTATAAATCATCTCTTCCCGATCTTTTTGTTTGGTTTTTATTAAGTATTTAATTTCTTTTATCTCTTCTTTAGAAACACTCCTTAGGGTTTTTAATATATCTTCAGTGTGCTTCTTTTCTAAATATTCTTTAACAAAGGCGCTTGGTGTACAAACTATTATTACCCCGTCATCAAAAGAGCTTATATAGGTTTGTTTAAACCAAGTACTAAAATTAGCGCGGGAAATATTTAATTCCATTTCTCCTAAAACAGCCTGCCAAAGTTGTTCGTTATTCATAAGTGGGGAGGGTTGACGAGGTCAACTTTAAAAAATAATAAAACTGTTTCAAGTATAGCAATAATCCCGGGGTGTGTAAAAGTGTTTAAATTTGTTTATAACCTGTTGATAACTTATCCAAGAAAAACCAAATAAGAAGATTGACTTTTATTTAAAACAATGTTATTTTTCATGGGTATTTATCTAACAACTTTTATCTATATTTTTTAAATGATTTTATGCCAAAAAGAACTTATCAGCCCAGCGAGAGAAGGGCTAAGAAAAAACATGGCTTTATGGCTCGTATGGAGACAAAAGCCGGAAGAAATGTTATTAAAAGGCGCAAAGCCAAGGGTCGCGCTGTTTTAACTAAATAATTTTTATGCTCCCAAAGGCGAATTGTATACGCCTAACAAGGGATTTTGAAAGAATTTTCTCTGAGAAAAGGGCGCTTAACGGAAAATTTATTAAAATTAAGGTTATTGCAACGGGCTTGCCGGTTGTTCGTTTTGGTATAATAACCAGTACAAAGGTTAGTAAAAAAGCTGTTCTTAGGAATAAGATAAGAAGAAGGATAAAGTCAATCTTAGCTAAAAACCTTATAAAAATGCCCTCAGGCTTTGATGTGGTGGTTATTTGTTCTCCGGCAGCCGCTAAGGCTAGTTTTTCTGATCTACAACAAGATATTAATGAAAGCTTAAGTAATTTTTTTAAAGATTAAAGATTGGTTTTATGTCTTATTTTGAGACTATTTTAGTTAAATTTTTTGTTTTTTTTATTAGGCTTTATCAGAAGATATTATCACCTGATCACAGTTTTTTAAAAAACTTCTTTCCAAACGGCTATTGTAGATTTCACCCAACTTGTTCAAACTATGCTATAATGTCTTTAGGGAAGCATGGCCTTATAAAAGGATCATTTTTAATGATTAAAAGGCTTTTGCGTTGTCACCCCTGGAATAATGGTGGTTATGACCCTGTTCCATAAACAACCCAAGAGGTTGTCTTAATTTTTAATAAAAATCAATATATGGGAGGATTTTTCAATACATTTTTTTATGAGCCGATTTTAAACCTTCTGGTCTTTATTTATAATACCCTACCAGGGTCAGATATCGGCTGGTCAATTGTTATTTTAACAATAGTTATTAAGTTAATATTGTATCCATTATCAAAAAAATCAATAGAATCACAAAAAGCCCTACAAGACCTGCAACCAAAAATTGAAGAAATAAAAAGAAAATATAAGGACGATAAAGAGGCTATGAGTAAGGCTATGATGGATTTATATAAGACAGAGAAGGTTAACCCTCTTTCTTCTTGTCTGCCATTATTAATTCAATTACCCTTCTTTTGGGCTATTTTTAGGGTTTTTAATGATGAATTATCTGGCAAAACACTGGATATGATCTACCCCTTTATTGTTAACCCAGGCACCATGAATCCTATCGCCTTTGGTTTTGTTGATTTTTCTGAAACAAACATTGTTTTGGCTATTTTGGCTGGAGCCTCCCAATATTTCCAAATTAAAATGATGCCCAATAAACCGGCGGCTATTAAAAGCGAAGGGGCTAAAGATGAGAACATGATGGCTATGATGAATAAGCAAATGCTTTACATTATGCCTGTTTTAACGGTCGTTATTTGTATGACACTGCCCTCGGGACTGGCTTTCTATTGGTTTGTCTCAACTATTCTAACCCTAGCGCAACAGTGGTATATATTTAGAAACAACCCTAAAAACAAAGAAAATAGCGGACAGGGCCAGGTTATTGAAGGTGAAATAATTAAATAAGTAGTTTTATATAATTATATAACCATATAACCATATAATAATGGTTTAATAAATAAAAAATAGCCCACACAGGGCTATTTTTTTGTTTGTTTAAATTAAAATAGACTTATAAAATAACTACTGAAAATAATAAGAGCCCCAACCGGGGCCTCATTATAATTATTATTAGACCGCGAGTTGAGGCTCATACCCTAGTGGGTATAAGTCTCCTGGTGATTTAGGGACATGCCTTACAACCAACATTTGAACCATTCTCTATTTTATGAGTTTGGCCATTTTTTTATTTTTATTTTAAAAGCGTATCACCTCCGCTTTATTTTTAATGGCAGTTATAAGGAGAGGAATCATAACAATGATCTTAAATGTCATTGCGTAAAACCTCTGTCTTTGTAATGTGCGATCTAAACTTATGCTTTAAGTATAGCATAGTTTAGAAAACAGGTCAATGGTTTTATTGTATAATATAAAATAGGCAAAAAAGTCAATAAAAACCCTATTTTTATAACATAAAAATTTTTATTATATAAAGTTTTCAACAGTTTAAGTCCAGGTTGTTTTAGACTTAAATCAATAAGTTATCCACCTAATCCACTAGTTATCCACAGGTATGGTAAATAAAGATGGGGATAAACAAAAAGAAGCTTAGATGATCTAAACTTCTTTTTGGGATAGTGGTGTTGATTTGGTATTATCTGAGGGTATCAAGGGTTGGCTATTAGCCCTATTTTGAGGTCACGGTGGGATTCGAACCCACGATGGCGGTTTTGCAAACCGCTGCCTTAGCCACTTGGCTACGCGACCTGGAATTATTTAGAAACCTTTTACTTAATGACTATAACAAATTTTTTATATAAAAACAACAAGAGAGATGACCCTTGTTGTTTTTATAGATTGGAATTAATTTCAATCTAATCTTCCTTTCAATTTAAATATATTTTGGCTATGTTATTTATTGTTCTAAAATAACAATCCTTAAAGTTCTTTTTCCAAAATTAATAGCATCTTTTTTACTAAGCATCCAAACGTCAACTCGGTTACCGTATTTTCTGGCTGTTCTGTCTCTTACAATAAAAACTCTTTCTCCAAAATAATCAGGGATCATAATCTTTGTACCAAAGGGTAGAAAGTTAGCGGCCACTGTATCTTCTATACCATGTTGGCAGACATTAAAGCCATTGGCCGTTATACAAGGATTACCGCTAGTTTGAGCGGGTTCCGAGTTATAGGCTGTAATTGTCACAAAAACCCCCTCAGAGCTTATTCCAACATTACCACTGTTATTTAAATAGCTTTTGTTTGAAGCTATCTTGGGTGCGGGTGGTGTGGGTGCTTCAGGGAAGGGTACAACCTCAACTAGCTTAAAGTCCTTAGCTACCTTTGGTCTGTTGTCAGGAGTTTTGTTTTCTTTTTTCTCGGATAAATAAGTAAAGCTTATAGCTTCACTCTCCGGACTTTTAATAATTAAAACAGCTTGACTGTTTATTCGGTTTTCCGAAGCACTCGCGTGACTTGGAAAGAAAATAACATTATAGACAAAAACAAATAAAATAAAAACTACTATATGTTTAATTGTTTTGTATTTAATAAATCTTTTTTGTCTTCGTAAATGAGGATCCATATAAAAATAAAAAAACTCCCAGTTAATCATGCATGGGAATTTACTCGCACACCTTAGCATATCTTCTTAAAATAGTCAATGGTATAGAGGTGGATAAATAATCGTATTTTTATTTAAATTTAGCAGATTTATAGTGGTTTAGTTAATAATTGTTCTAAGATAGCAAAACAATAGCTTATTATTAGTTTAAATTGTTCCATTGGAACAATAGATTATTAGGTTATATTAAAAACAACATATTCTTGTTTAATATTAGCCATTTTTAATAAGGAGTATTGGTGCTAATTTAAAATATTTCTTATTTTGTTTTATATGGAACAAATATATAGTTATATTATACTTATTGTTCCATTTGGAACGATTCTTGATTAATTAAAAAATCCCACTATGGGGATTTCTTAATTAGTACTTAGTACTTAGTTATATTCTATTTATTTTGGCAGATATTTCAATATTTCATGATCTCTGTCTGTTGCCTTCTTTTGTTTCTCCTTTTTATTTTTCCATGACTTATATAATAAATATAGCCAAACAATTGAAGCTACTACCCATATTATATACCAAAATCTTGAACGAAGAACAGCCACAAATTGTTTATTGAAAAATATCATTGAAATAGGCACTAATATTTGTACAAGACCAAAAAATGCAATAACAAGAAAGTTATTCTTTTTATATTTTGATTTTTCGGTTAAGTATTTATATAGGAAAAAAGCGAAGATAATAACTCCTATAATAGCTATTGCTAGTAAAATATTTGTACCAATTTCGCCAATTGGTTGGGGTCTTGGGTTAAACCAATAACCAGGTGAAAGATAGTTATAATTCATATATTAACTTTAATTTAGATTATTTTTCTACAACCAGGCAATAATGATAATTTCCTGGCTTTATTTCTTTAATTGATTTTGGTGATAATATCTCTATGGCCTCTTTGGCCATTTCTTTTGAAATTCTCCTTTTTTGATCAGGTCCAATAGGAGATGGGGCGTCTTCCCAATCACAAACAACAAGAAAACCACCTTTCTTAAGAGTTTTAAATGATTCCTTAAGCATCTCAAGACTGTTCTCAGCCTGGTGTAGGGTGTTAATTAAAAAAGAGGCTTGAGATTTATTATATAGCTCTTTAAGAGATCCTTCTGATTCAATATTTTTTTTCACTATTTCTATGTTATTTATTTTATGATGCTTAATGTCTTTTTTTGCTGAGTCTATAATTTCCGGTAATACATCTACGCCATAGACCTTTCCTTTATCTCCAACAAGCGAAGATATTGCATAAAGAAAGAATAAAGACCTTCCGCAACCAAGATCACAAACAAAATCATTGTGCTTAATCATTCCCTGATTAATAATTAAATCAATAGAAATTAGAGATGTTTTTGTAGGTATTTTATTCATGTTAATATGAGTTAATAACAAGTTTTCCACAAACTACTTTTTGGCTAATATTAGGTAAAATCTTATTTTAAGTCTAGGATTTTCTGGACTTATAAACAGGCTGTTTTTTTTATTTAATTTTAGCTTTTTTAAAATCAAAGTCTATATTATACTGGACTTATCTTTTAATTTTTATAGGGTGGGCGCACAAGGATTCGAACCCTGGACCCCTTCGGTGTAAACGAAGTGCTCTAACCAGCTGAGCTATGCGCCCTAAAAAAACTGTGGACCATAAGGGACTCGAACCCTTGACCTCTTCCATGCCATGGAAGCACTCTAGCCAACTGAGCTAATGGCCCTTATTTCTTTTTATTATCAATGAGATAAATATATATTATTTTTTTAAAAAAGACAAGGTTGTTTTTTTGTTTTTAGATTTTTGGTGCTCCCGGAGGGAATCGAACCCCCATTTTATCCTTAGGACGGATTTGTTCTATCCATTGAACTACGGAAGCTTATTTGCGTTGACTATAGAACTATATAATTATTTTAAGATTTAGGCAATACTTGGAGCTTGACAAGGTATGGTTCTTTTTTGCTACACTTAAGATAGATTATTAATTATAAAGAAAACATATGTTTACAAAAAACTCAGGAGGATTGGGTCAAAAAGAGGGGGTTGAAACTATTATAGGTTCATCTGTTAAGCTTGAGGGAAACTTTTCTTGCCAAGGAGGTATTGTTGTTGAGGGAGAAGTTAAGGGTAATCTTAAAACCTCTTCTTTATTAGAGGTCGGTGTTAAGGCAGTTGTTACAGCCGACATAGAAGCCGCTGAGGCTCGTGTTGCCGGAGAGATTAAAGGCAACCTCAGAGTTAACGGTTTTTTGGAGATCGCTTCTTCTGCCAAGATATATGGAGATATAGAGGCCTCTTCTATTTCAGTTGGACAAGGAGCTGTTTTAAAAGGCAAGATTTTGGTTTTAGGTAATGAGAGTAAAAATCATAAGAGTAAAGAAAAAGAAGATATAAAAGAAGGAGATGAATAATGTTTATATTTACGATTCTTATCTTTCCCAAAAAAGTCACCAAAAAGCTTTGGCGGCTATGGAAATACGTTTAACCGACTTGGGGCTTAACGGAAAAATATATCGCTTAACCCCAATGACACGTCTTTCTGAAATAATAAGGGATGAATTAAAAAGAAAGGCTAAAACCATTGTGGCAGTAGGTGGAGATTCTTTATTTTCCAAATTGGCAACTCTTTTATCTGGAACAGATACGCCTTTAGCTATTTTGCCAATCGGTGAAAAAAGCGCCTGTGCTAAAACACTGGGTATTACTGAAGATGATCCTTGTAAGGTATTAGCAGCTAGAAGAATAGTTAATTTAGATACTGGCAAGATAGATGCCGGACAGTTTTTCTTATGCGAAGCTTTAATTAAAACAGAAGATAGTTTAATAAGACTAAATAGAGATATTGAGATAACAGTTAAGGGGCAGGCGGAGATTAAGGTGGTTAATATTTTACCTAAAGATGATATAGAAAACACTCTTTCAGCTAACCCTGAAGATGGAAAATTTAATATTTTTATAACAGTAAAAGACAGTGGTGGTTTTTTAAAAAAGAGTGTTTCAAAAAGCTTTTTTCTTTGTGAAAGCTTAGAAATTGAAAATGGGGTTAAAGAAGTTTTAATAGATAGTTCAATTAAGCTTGATAAAGCTAGTAGAATAGATATTGTCCCTAAAGCAATTTTTGTAATAGTAGGTAAGGAAAGGAGTTTTTAGGTAATAAAAAACCCCTAAAAAAGAAAGGGGCTTAAATTTTTACAATAGATATTAATTAGTCATCTTTGGAACCAGTACGAAGGTTTTTTGTTTATGTTTTGTTTGTCCAACAAAAATTTTTTCCAAACCAATAAAGGGATTATTTATGATAATTATATCACCCTTTTTTAGTTGAATTGAAGCAAGATTTGTTTCTTTAAAAAATATTACTTTCGTTTTTCTATCCTGCTTCTTTATTATACTTCTTAAGCTTCGTATATCTTCAACTTCATATACATCTTCGTGATCATTAATAATTCTTTGTAGGTCTTTATTTTCGATTTTACTTTCATCGGCTGTAAGACCAAAATTGACTCTTAATTTCTCCATTGTTTGTTTTTAAGGTTTTTGAAAACCATTTAAATATACTACTATTAAAAAATAAAGTCAATATGTTTTTTGGGTTATTTATTGCTTATTGAAAAATATTTGTTTTTATGCTACAATTTATTCACTATTATTTATATATAAATATATGCCTTTAATCCCTACTGTTATTGAAAAGTCCGGGCACTACGAAAGAGCCTATGATATCTATTCCCGCCTTTTACGGGATCGTATTATTTTCTTAGGTGAGCCTATTAATGATCATGTAGCCAATATTATTATTGCCCAACTACTTTTTCTTGATGCTGAAGCTAAGGAAAAGGATATAAAGTTCTATATAAATTCCCCAGGAGGCTCTGTTACTGCTGGTTTGGCTATTTATGACACTATGCAGTATGTTAAGTCGGATGTTTCCACTATTTGTGTTGGTATGGCCGCTTCTATGGGTGCTACCCTTTTAGCAGCCGGAGCCGAGGGTAAGCGCTTTGCTTTGCCTAATTCAGAGATTATGATCCACCAGGTAATGGGTGGTTTTGAGGGCCAGGCCTCTGATATTAAGATTCGTTCAGAGCATATTTTAAAGATTAAAGATAAATTGAATAGAATTTTATCTAAACATACCGGACAAAAAGTTGATGATATTGAGAAAGACACAGATAGAGATCGCTTTCTTTCTACCGAAGAAGCCAAAAAGTATGGTATTATTGATAAAATAATAGGGAGATAAGGCTTTTTTAAGTCTTGACAACCTCTAACTATTGGTGTAGAATCTGGATATTGTTTATTAATTAAATTTTTTCTGTTATGACAGCAGCTAAGAAGCTTTTAAAGAAAAAAAGCAAAAATGTTTCCGTTGAATCCAATAAAACTCTTGAAGAAATAAAGGAAGAGTTAAAACCAGGGATGAGTGTTCGTATTTACCAAAAGATTAAAGAACTTAATCCCAAGGGTGAAGAAAAAGAACGTGTCCAGTATTTTGATGGCCTAGTTATTGCTCGTAAGCATGGTAAAGAGGTTGGTTCAACTATTACGGTTCGTAAGGTAACCGATGGAGTTGGGGTAGAAAAGATTTATCCTCTTAATTTGCCAACCATTACCAAAATAGAAGTCCAAAAACAAGCTCGTGTTCGTCGTGCCAAACTTTATTATCTTCGTTCCGGTTATAATAAGAGACTTAAGGAAAAGGTTGTAAAGGAAAAAGTTGTAGCTTTGGAAAAGAAATAATTTAAGTATTTTAAAATAGAGAGTTATAAAAGCGGGAAGTGGAAAGTGAAAGAAAATTGTTTAATATTTCACTTAACGCTTCTCGTTTTTATATTATCTGCGGATATGGTGGAATTGGTAGACACGCAAGCTTGAGGGGCTTGTGAGGGTTTCCTCGTGAGGGTTCGAGTCCCTCTATCCGCACAGTAAAGAAGTTTTTTAAAAATTTAATCGAGGGAGGGATTAAAATGAAAACACTTTTATTTTTACTTTTTTTAGGCTTAATTCTTTTAATTTGTAATTTTGCTTTTAATAAACAAGCAAAAAATCTTCTTGACGGACAAGTTAATGTTTTGTCCGAAAAAGATGGAGATAATAAGTTTATTTTTCTTAATTTCCGACGTGATGGAATATATCATGTAGAAATAAAGAAACAAGATGATGTGAGTGGTCAATATAATAAACTTATTTTTTCAAGTAGGATTAATAGCCTATCCAAAGACAGTGGTTCTTTGTTCACCTATAATCCAGGAGAAGAAATTTTGTTTGTTATTAGAAAAATTGATCATGACCCACCTAAAGTGGATTCTGTCGTTCTTTATTAGTGTATTAGTGATAAGTTTAAAGGAGATTTATAATCTCCTTTTTTATTTACAAAACATCTTTTTTTGTAATATAATGGTTATATATGAAAATACACTTTATTTGTTCGTTTAATGCTACTCGCAGTCGTTTAGCTGAGGCTTATGCTCGCTCGGTTTTTCCTAAAGGTTTTTTAATAGATTCAAGTGGAGTAAAGGCTACTGGAAAAGGTTTTAATAAAGGGCTTTCTCGCTATGCTTATAATATTATAAAAAAGAATAATTTGGAAAAATATGTTTCTAAGAAGTCAGTAGGTACCACCCTTGAGCTTTTACAAGATCGTGATTTAATAATCTTCATGGAACCTCGTCATCTTAGTTATGTACAAACTAACTTTAATTATACTCCTCTTAATTATGAGTGCTGGGGCATTAAAGACGAATCCAATGATTTTATGAGACATCTTTTTGGTTTGGGGTTTAAAAAAGAAGACCAGATGGATATTTTAATTATGAACAAGGTTGATGATTTATTAAAAAGATTGGTTGTATGAAAAAAATAATAAAAGTTTTAAATTCTGAGGCAGAAACCAAAAAATTTGGACAAGAATTAGCTAAGAGCTTTAAAGGAGGAGAGGTAATTGGTTTAATTGGAGAGTTGGGAGCCGGCAAGACTTCTTTAGTTAAGGGACTAGCCTTGGGTTTAGGGGTTAAAAAGAACATTACTAGTCCTACCTTTATTATTATGAATATTTATAAAGTTAAACATGAGAAGATTAAGAACCTTGTTCATGTTGATGCCTATAGGATAAAAAAAGGCCAAGCTTTATTGGGTATAGGGCTTGGTGATTATCTTGGGGATCCGCAAAGTATAACAATTATAGAGTGGGCCGATCTAGTACCGGATATTTTAAATAAAAAGGTTACTATTATTAAACTAAAACATTTAGGAGGAGATAAAAGAAAGATTAGTATTAATTACTAAGAGTTTTTATTAATAAAAAGATTAAAGGTCTACCGAAGTAGACCTTTATTTATCTTAAAACCTCTTCCTTTGCTAGTTGTAATATTTCATCTTCATCTATATCCATTTCCTTTAGAGATAATTTAATTTCATTTATCTCTTTTGTTATCTTTTCATCTTCTCCATCACTAATCATTTTTAATCTTAAATATTTAGCTAGCAAAAATCTTTTGCTTTTTTTATTATTTTCTTTATTTTCCATTTTATTTAGTTTGATTATTTTTATTATTCAATTTGTTTAAAACCATACTATAAACTAACTCCATCGCTAGAACTCGGTAGGCAATCCTATTATCACCAACAAAGCTTTTGATTAGGTTGGCTGATTCTTTACCCTTTTCATTTAGCTGTCTATAGAAAGGGTTAATGGTTGATATTAGGCTATTATGAAGAATTGTTCTAGCTCTGTCTTTTTCGGCTAATTCTTCAGAGCTTTCCCTACTTCCATCCATAGTCTCTTCATATTCAATCATCTCGCAGACATCTTTAATATATTGAAATGATTTTTCTTTAACCTCTTCAAAGAGTTCTTCCAATACCTCATCTTTAAGACAATCTTCTTGAAGTGACTCAAGTATAGTTGAATCATTAAAGTTTTTTTTCATTTCTCCAAAAAACTCTTCATGCTTATTTGGAAACTCTTTTATTTCTTTTTCAAACATAATGTATTAAGGTTATGTTATTTTTTTATCACAAAAAATAGGAAAAGTCAATACTAGGTCTTTTTAAGATAGATTAAGTAAATTATTCCTAGAACAATCATTACGTCAGCTAGGTTGATTACTGTTAAGTTAAAAAAGTTAAGGTAATCAATAACATGACCATACACTATTCTGTCGTAAAGGTTAGCGGTTGCTCCAGCTGTGATAAATAACCAAGCTGAAGATTCTTTAAGTTTGTTTTCTTTTAATGATTTTATTAGTATGAAGATAAGTAATATGGTTATTGGAATAATGATTATTATCGGGTTAAAGCCGGTTTTAAGAGAAAGAGCAATATTATAATTAGCAAAGTATTCAAAAGATAAAACTTTGGGGATTATTTCTTGTTGTTTGTTTTGAAAAAAATTAAGAGCAGTAGATTTTAAAAGTCTATCTATCACTATACACAACACGACGCTGATAAGCGCCGTGTTAAAGTTTTCTTTTGTTACCATTTTATTCATTAGCTTTGCTGAAGTTTTTTCTTACACTCAACACAGGAGCTAGAGAAGGGACGGATTAAAAGTCTTTTTTCTTCAATCTCATTACCACAATATTTACAAATACCATAAGTACCTTTGTCTATACTTTCCAGAGCTGACTTAATGTCGCTTAGGGTTTTTTCGAGAACCTTATCAGTCTCAAGATTAGTGGTATATTGTTCTACCTCTTGGGCGTTCTCATCACTTTCGTCTCCATAGTCCGGCATTTTAATTGGCTTATGTTCACCTTCAGAGCCAACCGAAACAAGCTCTTTCTCTAATTTTTCTTTAAGAGATAAGAGATCTTGTCTGATTTTTTCAATAATTTCTTTATTCATATGGTTATTATAATTATAGCGTAGTCTTGCTTCTAAATCAAGCTACTTCCAACCCTTGTTTATAAGGCCCTGGGCGGCGGCAGAGACTTGCGCCTCTTGTTTTGAAGAACCTTTACCTACTGCTATAAGATCATCTTGGAGGTAAAGACCAACTTCAAATATTTTATTATGATCAGGTCCTGATTCTGATATTACCTTATAATGAGGGGTAATACTGACAAATTCTTGAGCCTTTTCTTGGAAATGAGATTTGGGGTCAAGGTAAAGACGATTTTTAAGGATATGATCAAGTCTAGAGAGAATAAAAGTATGGATAAATTCTTTAGCCGGTTCAATACCCCCATCCAGGTAAATTGATCCAATTAAAGATTCCATGGCATTAGCTAAAATATATTGCCTGGCCTTTGATTCGTTATCTTTTTCTTCTCCTTTAGAAAGGTAAAGGTTTTCTTCCAAGGAAATATCTTTGGCAATTTCCGCCAAAATCTTAGCGTTAACTAGGCTGGCTCGCCAGTCTGTTAAATCTCCTTCCGGAGTGTGAGGAAAATTATGATATAAATATTCGGTTACTACGATCTCCAAGACCGCATCGCCTAAAAATTCCAGTCTTTCGTTATGACCTAATTCAAATTCTGGATGCTCATTAATATAAGAGCGGTGGGTCATGGCTTGTTTAAGTAGGTTGTTATTTTTAAAAGAATAGTTAACTGTTTTTTGCAGTTTATTAAAATCTTTTGGCATATTTTTAATTGGCGACCGGCGCTGTTTTAAGAAGAGTAATCGGCTTATTTTAGTGAGCCGACTTAAAGCACCGCCTGGCGTCAATGATTAATAATTAATAGTGGTTAATAATAATTTACTATTTAGATAAATTATTAAAACCTTTTAATATTTTTATTGTTGTTAAACAAAAATTATTTATTATTTTTTATTCTTCTTCCCTGGTTTCTTTTTCTGTGTCTTTTTCTATTTCTTTATTTCCTTTTTTCTCTTCTTTCTCTTCCTTTTCTTTTTTATCATTCTGGTTATTTTCTTCATCTATGGCCTTAGTTGGCATTTCTTTCATAATAGCACCCAGTACGCCGTTAATGAACTTACCTGAAGAATCTCCACCAAAGGTTTTAGCCACTTCAATAGCTTCGTTAATGGCTACCTTGGCTGGAATCTTTTGGTCATAGACTAATTCATAAATACCCAATCTTAAGACATTACGATCCACAATAGTTATTTGATCTAACGGCCATTCGGTAGCGTACTTAACTATATGGTTATTTATTTCTTCTAAATGATCTAGAACTCCTTGAACTAGATTTTCTACAAAACCTTGGTCATCAAAGCTGGGAGCAAATTGTTCAAAGTTTTGCGCCACCAATTCCTTAAGGTTATTATTTTCTTGGTTATTAAAATCCCAAGCAAACAAAGTTTGCATGGCAATGGTTCTGGAAAGGTGTCGGTTAGCCATAGTAAATTTATTTTATTTTTATTCTTTAATCTTTGGTTGTTTTACTTTAACAACCTGCACTGAACGATATGTTCCACAAAAAGCGCAGGCAAAGTGTGGTTTAACAGCTTTACCGCATTTTGTGCAGGCAATTAAGGTTTTGGGTTTTAGCGCGTGGTGTGAGCGACGATTATTAGTCGCGCTTTTGGTGCGCTTTTTCATTTGTACCATATAATACGATATTTTAAGGTGTTGGCAATCGGTCATTGGCCGCCGCAGGGGACAGGCGAACAGTGATCGTTTCCCAACACCAGTTAATAATAATACCTTATTTATAACTTATTCAATGCCAATTAGTCAAGAGCTGGCCTTTATCTTCTTATATTAAAAGCTTTTGTTTTGTTTTAAAAGTGCTATAATTAAAATATAATTATTATTATTGATTATATATAGGTTATATTAATATGAGTATGAATGAAAACACTAAGACTTTCCCTAAGGGCTTTTTATGGGGTGCGGCTACGGCTGGACACCAAATAGAGGGTGGTTTAGAAGATGACTGGAGTGAGTGGGAGGAATCTTCTAAAAGAGTGAAAGAACTTAAGGATAAAGGCCTTAATCCTGAAGATTTTCAAGCTAAAATTGCCGCTGATTCTTGGAATAGACTTGAAGAAGATATTGCTTGTCTTAAAAAACTAGGCGCTACCGCCTATCGTTTTTCTGTGGAGTGGTCTAGGATAGAGCCGGAAGAGGGAAAATTCAATGAACAAGCTTTGTTAAAATACCATAACTTCATTAAAAGACTTAAAGAAGAAGGTATTGAGCCTTTTGTTACTCTTTGGCATTGGCCTGTTCCTTTATGGGTTAGAGATAAAGGCGGTTGGAGTAATAAAAAGATAGTGGGTTATTTTAAAAAATATGCCGAAAAGGTTGTACAAACCTTTGGGGAAGTTGATTTTTGGTTAACCATTAACGAACCGCAAGTTTATACCAGTAAAGGCTATTTAGTTGGTCATTGGCCGCCCAATAAGAAAAGTCCTTTGTCTTATTTAAGAGTTCTTCTTAATATGGCTAAGGTCCATAACGAGGTTTATGGGATTATAAAAAGCATTAAACCAAAAGCTAAGGTAAGTTTTGCTCATCACCATGTTTATTTTTCTTCAGCTAAGGGAGATCTAATTAGTGAAACAATAGTTAAGGTGGCGGATTGGTTGGTTAATCATTGGTTTATGAATAAGGTAATTAAGCAACTTGATTTTATAAGCATTAACCACTATTTTCATAATGTAATAAACTATTGGAAGATATCCAGAAAGACTGAAAAAGAAATTTCAGATATGGATTGGGGACTTTATCCAAAAGGTCTTTATGAATCGGTTAAAGCTTGGCAAAAAACTTCTTTACCGATTTATATTACCGAACATGGTTTGGCTGACGAAAAAGACAGGTATCGTGCTTGGTACATAAAAGAATCTTTAGCTTGGCTTCATAAGGCTATTGAGGAGGGAGTGGATATTCGTGGTTACCTTCATTGGTCTCTTTTGGATAATTTTGAATGGGCGGATGGGCTTAGTAAAAAATTTGGCTTGTTTGAGATAGACAGAAAAACCCTTGAAAGAAAACCCAGAGCCAGTGTTAGTACTTACACTGAGATTATTAAAAACAATGGTTTGCTTTAGAATAATAAAGTGTAATAATTAAAAAAGCTTTTTATAATTTTTATAACCTAAACAATTTATGTATTTTGTCATTGCCGCTACTTCTTATCTTTTAAACGCTGGTGTTTATGTAGCTGATAAGTTTTTGCTTTCCAAAAAGATCCACTCTTCGGTGGTTTACGCTTTTTATGTTGGTATTTGGAGTGTAGGTAATTTTGTTCTTTTGTTTTTTGAACCTTTTATACCCACTTGGTCACAACTTTGGTTTGATCTATCTGCTGGTTTTTTATTCTTATTCACCTTAATCTTTTGGTATAGAGCTCTTCACCAAAGTGAGGCTACCAGAGTAGTTCCGATTGTTGGAGCGCTTACTCCGATCTTTGCTTTTATTTTTTCTTTTATCTTTTTAGGAGACGTTCTTCGTCTAGAAGAAGGCATAGCCTTTATAGTTTTAATTGCCGGAGGACTACTTATTTCGGTTAAAAGAACCAGGCTCTATGTTTTAAACGAAGCTTCAGAGAAGATAAAGGATATTTTTGGTAGGGTTTTGGGTAAGGTGAGAGCTGATCTTAATCCAACAAAAAGACTTTTGTTTAACTCTTTTATTTCAGCCTTTTTATTTGCTGCTTATTATGTTTTAATTAAATACATTTATTCAGACACTGGACAACCTTTTATTGGAGCCTTTGTTTGGTCTAGGTTAGGCAGTTTTTTGGGAGTTATGGCTATCTTGCTTGTTCCCGCTTGGCGACGTTTAATTAAAGAAGCTAATTCTTCAAAAAAAAGAACCCCCAAAGAACTGGTCTTTTTCTTAGCTGTCCGCTTAACCGCTGCCGTAGCCTTTATTATGCTTAACTGGGCGGTTAGTTTGGCGGATAACGTTTCTTTGGTTAATGCCTTACAAGGTGTTCAGTATGCTTTCTTACTTGGTATAGTTATTGTCTTATCTAGAAAATATCCCAATATTTTATCTGAAGAAAATAATAGGGGTGTGATGATTCAGAAGTTTATTGGGGTGGTTTTAGTTAGCCTTGGTCTTTATCTTTTAATATTATAGGTATGACACTTTTAGTTTTATTGCTTTTCATAGTTTGTTTTATCGCCTTGTCTTGGCGTCGTTTTGAGTGGGCGGCTTTATTGACCGTCTTTTCTCTACCGCTTTACACCGTACGTTTTTCTTTAGGTGTACCGACTACCCTACTTGAGATAATGATCCTTTTATTGTTTGCGGTTTGGTTTTTAAAAAACAGACAAGCGCTTTTTAAAAGAGTACCGGCTAATTTAGAAAGACTAAAAGAAAAAAAACCTTTACTTAATCAGTACCCATGGCGTGGGCAGATTATTTTTTGGTTATTGGTTTCTTATTTGGCGGTTGGTGTAGCTTCTTGGAGTTGGCCGGCCTTAGGTCTTTGGAGAGCTTATTTTCTTGAGCCAATTCTTTTGTTTATTGTTATAGTAAACACCTTTAAGAATAAAGAATCTTTAATTCGTCTTTTAACTATCCTTGGTTTGTCTGGGGCTCTAACGGCTCTTTTGGCGGTTTATCAGTTCATGGTGGGTGGACTTGAGACATATACCCTTAAAGATTTTTTTGTTCGTCAACATGAATTACGAGCAGTTTCACTTTTTGCCTATCCTAACGCTGTTGGTCTTTATGCTGGACCATTGGCGGTTATTTTATTCGGACTTTTCTTATATTGGTTAAAGGTTAAAAAACATTGTTATGCAATATTATCCTTACTAGCAGTTTTAGTATCAATACTAGGTATAATGGCCGCTCGTTCTGAGGGGGCATTACTGGCATCTTTAGTTTGTCTTTTAATTATTTTGTTTTTTGCTGGTAAGAAGTTTAGAATAGTGGCTACAATTATTACCATCGCTTTAGTGGTTGTTATAACCTCAATTCCGGCTCTTTCTTCCTATACCAAAGACCGTCTTCTTTTAAGAGATGTTTCAGGACAAATTAGGCGAGCGCAATGGAGTGAGACTGTTGAGATGATGCAGGATAAGACACATAGGGTTTTATTAGGGGTTGGTTTAGGTAATTACCAAAAAGCTCTTGAGCCTTATCACATAGACGGTATCTTTGTTAAAGATTATAGTGACCCAGATTACCAAAGAAAGGTTTTGTTTAACGAGGAATATCATAAACAAGCTTGGCAACCTTTAGAGATCTATCTTTATCCCCACAATGTTATATTGAACTTTTGGACAGAGCTGGGCTTTTTAGGAGTTTTAGCTTTTATCTGGCTTTTGGTTGCTTACTTTAAAGAAGGTTATTTAGCTACCAAAAAATATCTTAAAGAAAAAAAGGCTTTTGCTATGATTACCCTAGCCTTGACGTTAGCTATGGCAACCAGTATGATTCACGGACTGGTTGATGTCCCCTATTTTAAAAACGATCTCTCCGCCCTCTTTTGGATCTTAATGGCCGTTATGGCAGTGGTTAAGATAAGGAGGGAGAAAAAGATTAATTAAGGCTTTTTTTAACACAATATATTAGATATTAGCTAGTTATTATATTAGATAGTTATTATTAGATTATTATATGAACAAAGAAGATAGTACAATCATCCAAAAAATAATAGCAGAGTCTGGTGTCTTTTCTAGAAGAGAGGCTGAGGCTTTGGTTAAAGATGGGAAGGTTAGGGTTAATGGGAGGTTGGCTCAGGTGGGGCAAATGGTTAATAGAGAAGATAATATTATTGTTAAGGGACAAGAGTTGGAACTAACTAAACGTTTTCTATATATTAAACTTAATAAGCCAATGGGCTATGTTTGTACTACTAGGGATTTTGATAACGAAAAAAACGTTTTTGATCTGGTTAAGGTTTCACAAAAGCTTTCCATTGTTGGAAGATTAGATAAAGATAGTGAAGGTTTAGTGCTTTTATCCAATGATGGGGATTTAGTTAATAAGTTAACTCATCCAAGGTATAAGGTAAGTAAGGTATATAGTGTTACCCTTTCTCATGATCTTGGAAAAAGTAAGGGAGATATTTTGATTAAGGCGGGAAAGATTAGAGAAGCTTTTTTATCTGGTATTAACTTGGGACAAGAAGATGGTTTAGCTAAAGCAATTAGAGTTAAACACTTAAGAGGTAGAACCTTTGAAGTGGTTTTACAACAAGGTAAGAAAAGACAGATTAGGAGAATGTTTAGGAAGTTAGGTTGTCATATTAGCGCTTTAAAGAGAGTGAGGATAGCCAATATAACCTTAGGTAAACTAAGAAAAGGACAATGGGCCAAATTAACCAGGGAAGAAATTGATGGTTTAAAGAAGTTAGGTTAATAACTTAAAAGGAGAGATGGCTGAGTTGGTTGAAGGCGCTGCTCTCGAAAAGCAGTAAGGATGAAAGTCCTTCCAGGGTTCGAATCCCTGTCTCTCCGCCAATTAAAAATAGTCCCTAAATAGGGACTATTTTGATAGGGAGTTTATTACTTTAGAATAAAATAAAGATTCAATCTAATATTGCTTAAATTTTTCATAGAAACACTGTTTTTATACTTGTATTATAATACACTATTGTGTTAAAAATCAAGATACGCTATAATGTGTATATTGATAATTTCTTATAGGATATGATAAAAACTACGGCACAAAGATTTGGTGAAAACATGAAGAAAATACGACTCAAAAAAGATATGTCGCAAGGCGATGTTTGTCGAGTGTTGGATTTAGATAGAGCGTACATTAGTAATATTGAGAATGGCAAGCAAAATATAACGATCACGACAATGGAAAAAGTTGCTAAGGCACTAGGTGTGAATATTGATATACTTTTAAAATAATTTTATGGTCAGTGTAGATTCAAGACAAATGACAACTGGAAAATCATTTGAATACGCTCTTCTTATTTCGTTCGAAGAAAAGTTAAAAAATAAAACCAATCTTGTTATTATAAAAAATTCATCTTTTGATGTTGCTAAGAGTTGTTTTGATAGTGTTTCCATAAATGAAAAGAGTGAATATCTATTATCAGCTAGTTTTGCAGTAAACTTTTTAATAGATATAGAGCCAAGACTTTCTAATGATATTGGTAAAAATGATATTCTTCAACTTGAAATTCTATCTGATTATTATGGTAAAGCTGGGGATGTTCGCGATATTATTGCTATTCGTTTGCTTCAAAAATGGGAAATTGGTGTTTCTGCAAAAAATAATCATAAAGCAGTAAAACACTCTCGACTTTCTTCTAATATAGATTTTGGTGATAAATGGTTAGGAATCAAAAATTCAAAAGAATATTTTGACACAGTGACACCAATTTTTAATAGCTTAGAAAAAATAAGAAAAGAAAGCGGGGCAAAGAAGAAATGGAGCGAACTTGGTGACTATCACTCATCTATTTATATTCCAATTCTCAAGGCATTTGTAAAAGAACTAAAAAATCTTTATAAAAACGATTCTAAAAAAGTTGCCTTTAATCTAGTTGCTTACTTGGTTGGAAATAAGGATTTCTACAAAGTTATTAAGGGAAAGAATTCGGTTGAGATTCACGCTTATAATATAAATGGGACATTAAATCTTCCATTTAAAGAAATTCAACCAAAATATAAAACACCCAGGGTTCCACTTCCTACCAAAATTATTAATATAGATTTCAAAATGGATAGCAATACAACGGTAGTAGTTACAATGGATAATGATTGGACACTTTCTTTTAGAATTCATAATGCAAGCTCAAGAGTAGAATCATCGCTTAAATTTGATATAAACCTCTTAAAATCCCCAAAGAAATTATTTAAAAATACATTAAATATAAGTAAAGATTAAATCTATGAAATTAGCCTCATTGTTTACAGGTGCAGGAGGACTTGATCTCGGCTTTGAAAAAGCTGGTTTTCATGTTGTCTGGGCAAATGAATATGATCCAACAATTTGGGAAACTTTCGAATATAATTTTCCCAAAACAAAATTAGACCGCCGTAGCATTGTTGATGTTTCTCCTTCCGATATACCCAATGGAGTTGATGGAATTATTGGGGGACCACCTTGTCAAAGTTGGAGTGAAGCTGGAGCTGGACGTGGAATTAATGACAAGAGGGGTCAATTATTTTTTGATTACATTCGATTACTTAAAAAAAAGCAACCAAAGTTTTTTCTTGCAGAGAATGTTTCAGGTATTCTTCATCCAAAGCATGCTGAAGCATTTTCTAATATAATTAAGGAATTTGAAGGTGCTGGGTATGTTGTATCTTGGAAGTTATTAAATGCGAACAATTATGATGTTCCTGAAGATAGATTACGTGTAATTATCATTGGTTATAATAAGAAACTTAAAAAGAAATTTGAGTTTCCAGAACCATGCAAGCATAAACCCGTATTAAAAGATGCAATCTTTGATTTGCGCTTAGCAAAACCAGCCAAAGATAAGAATAAAACAAATGGTGATGCTTTAAAAGTTCCAAACCATGAGTATATGAATGGTGGTTTTTCCACTATCTATATGTCACGAAATAGGGTTCGATCATGGGATGAACCTTCTTTTACGATTCAGGCAGGAGGTCGTCATGCACCTATTCATCCTCAAGCACCAAAAATGAAGTTTATAAGTCAAAATGAAAGAGTTTTTGTGCCGGGAAAGGAACGTTTATATCGTCGTTTATCTGTTCGAGAATGTGCAAGAATTCAAACTTTTCCTGATAATTTTATCTTTAAATATCGTGATGTTGCTGATGGTTACAAAATGATTGGGAATGCTGTTCCAGTGAATTTTGCATATCATCTTGCAAAAAAAATAATGCAGGATTTGAAATACTAACTAAATGAATCAATTAAATAAAAAACTAAAAGCAATCGATTTCTTCTGTTCTGGTGGAGGAATGAGTTTTGGTTTGCAACAAGCTGGGATAGACGTTATAGCAGGAATTGATTTTGATCCTGATTGCAAAGATACATATGAAGCGAATGTAAAAGGTGCAAAGTACATTCTTGCTGATGTCGGGAAACTAAACGAAGAGGATTTAGCAAGAGAAGTAGATATAAAAAAGAATGACAATAATCTAATTCTAGTTGGATGTAGCCCTTGTCAATATTGGACGATTATTCGAACAAATAAAAATAAGTCTCAAAAATCTAAAAACTTACTACATGAATTTCATAGATTTGTGAAATATTACAACCCTGGGTATGTTGTCGTAGAAAACGTTCCGGGAATTTTAAATAAGCACAAAGAAAGTGGGTTAGATAAATTTGTCGATGATTTAAAAAAGCAAGGATATACAGTTCACTACGAAATAGTAAACCTAAATGAATACGGCGTACCCGAAACGAGAAAAAGGTTTTCTCTAATTGCCAATAGAGTTGCTGGTAAAGAAATATTTCCAAAACCTGAGCATTCTTGCCCGACTGTTTCAGATTACATAGGAAAGAAAAACGGCTTCAAAACAATTTCAGCAGGACATAAGGATGATACTGATTTTTTGCACACTGCCGCTGGCTTGAGTGATACAAACATACAACGCCTCAAATTAACTCCCAAAAATGGTGGCACACGCCATTCGTGGGCAAATACAAATTTGCAAATCAACGCTTACAAAAAAGGTGCTGGAAATATTTCTTTTAATGATACTTATGGACGAATGTCTTGGGATAAACCAGCTCCAACAATAACTACAAAATTTTTCAGTATTTCAAATGGTAGATTTGCTCATCCAGAAGAAAATCGAGCAATCTCTTTGCGTGAGGGTGCTACCCTGCAAACATTCCCTAAAAAGTATAAGTTTGTAGGAAACAGTATAGCTACGATTGCAAGAATGATCGGGAACGCAGTCCCTCCACTTTTTGCAAAGCAAATTGGAAAAACCATAATCAAAAATCATCATGCTAGAAAATAGTACACAAAAATTGCAAATGAAATTTGCGCCCAATACGATAGAACATCTTGGTGTGAAAATGTATTCTACACTACCACCAGTTGTATCTGAACTTATTGCAAATTCTTATGATGCTGATGCTAAAGAAGTAAAAATTTTACTTAATGATTCTGAAAATAAAGAAATAGTGGTATCTGATGACGGACATGGAATGTCTTTTGATGAAATCAACGAAAGTTTTTTAACAATCGGCAGAAATAGACGTGTTAAAAATTCGACAGATGAGTCACCAAAAGGGCGAAAGGTTATCGGGAAAAAAGGTCTTGGAAAATTATCATTTTTCGGAATTGCTCACGAAATTGAGATTATTACAATTAAAGACAATAAAAAGAACTCGTTTGTAATGGATTGGGAAGCAATAATGCGCATGGAGAATGAGGAGGGTGGAATAGAAAACTATGAACCAGGAATTTTGATATTGGATGAGGATACAGATGAAGATAACGGGACAATAGTAACTTTAAGAAAAATACAGAGGGTGAGTAATTTCGATGTTGAAACATTAGCAGATAGTATTTCTAAATATTTTATTTTACCAGATGATTTTAATATTAAATTATCTCACAATGATAATGAATGGATAGAAATTGATAATACTAGACGTTATGCCTCGACACCTGCAGAAGTTGAGTGGACTGTACCAAAAGACGTAGAGTTTGGTGATGATTGTGAACATTTTAAAAATATCACAGGGCACCTTCTTGCCACCGAAAAACCAATTTCTCCCAATACAAATATGCGAGGGGTTACTCTTTTTTCAAGAAAGAAATTAGTAAATCTTCCAGAATACTTTTCTGATAGTACATCAAGTCACTTTTTTAACTATCTAACAGGGTGGTTAGAAGTAGATTTTATAGATGAATTAGACGAAGATGTTATTGGAACTAACCGACAGACATTAAATTGGGATCATCCAGAAATGCAAAAATTAAGGCTCTGCCTGCAAAATCTTCTTAAATGGATAGAGAGGGATTGGCGTGTAAAGAGAAAAAGTATTCGCGAAACAAAGTTGGATGATGAATTAAAGAAAGTTGATATTACAATAGGCGAATGGCAAGAAAATGTTCCAGACAAAATTAAACTTGATTTAATACCAGTTCTAGAAAAAATAGTTGGTGATTCCGAATTATCAAATGAAGAAATAACTGGTGCGGTAAAGCATTTAAAAAATGTTTTACCTCCATACACTTACTATCATTATCAAAATCTCCACAGCAATTTAAGTGATGCTGTATTTCAGTACTATGCAGATCAAAATTACTATGAAGCGGTAAGAATGGGCACAATAAGATACATTACTTTACTTAGAGCTAAAATATCAAAACAAGACGGTAATGAGGAGCAGGTGATAGTCCATGCTTTTAAGGAACAAGGTGCGGTACTAAGTGTTGTCAAAAAGTATAGTTCATATAAAAACGTAAACACTGGTGCTGAAATTACAGACATAACAAAAGAAACGATTAGTCGCGGGCATAGATTATTGGCCCAAGCAATGATTGCCTCTTTTAGAAACCCTGTGTCACACCAAGAGCCGCATGATTTAAAGATGTCTGAGATATATACGGAACAAGATTGTCTTGATGCCCTGGGTTTATTGTCTCACCTTTTCAGACGTCTTGATAATACAGAGTCAGTTTAATTTTTATGGATAAGTATCCGTAATCAATAATTATGAAGCAGCGTGAGAATTTTGGAGATGTGAGACAAATAGAATCTTGCATTTACTGTGGCAAAGGAATAGAAACAAGAGAGCATACCCCTCCCAAGGTTTTGCTTGATGAACCATACCCAGAAAATTTACCAGTTATACGAGCCTGCAAAATCTGTAATCAGGGGTATTCTTTAGATGAAGAATATTTTGCTTGTTTGATTGAGTGTGCCCGAGTAGGAAGCGTAGACTTGAAAGTGATTGAACGAGATAAAATCCGTGCAATCTTATCAAGAAAGAAAGCTTTATTGAATAAGTTAGAAAAAGCTGTAACAAAAACACCAGAAGGACAAAAAGCTTTTTTAATCGAGCTAGAACGTTTTAGGAAAGTTTTATTTAAAATTGCTCAAGGTTATACGCTTTTTGAGCATAATGAACCAAAGAAAGAAGAGGATGTTAATAGTTTTACTTTCGGCACGCTAGAAATGTTATCAGATGAATCAAGAGATGTTTTTGAAACAGTTCCGTATGCTAGTAAAGCTCCTGAGGTTGGTAGTCGAGCAATGCAGAATATCCTAATGGTTAGGGATTTTATCGGAATGCCTTGGATTGAAGTACAAGAAAATAGATATCGTTACTTAACTTTTGATGAAGGAGTTCGCATGGTTTTCAGTGAATATGTTTGGTGTGAGATTATCTGGTAAATATGTTAATCGAAGCTACCGAGCGAACATGAAGCAAGCACCGAGTAGGCATCGCGACCGCAGGGAGCACGAGGCGCGCGATGTTCGCTTCACTACGCAATCGGAGCGTACGGTTTAGTTCAGAGCCGCCACGCGCTCAGCGCGCGCGTCAGTCGGGGTTTTGCTCAAAAAAAGTTCGAACATCAATCAAAAACGACCGCCAATTTACAAATTTAAAGAGCCCACCCCTACTCCTCACAAAACACCTCCTTTATTAGTTTATTAAAATCATAGTCTGGAGGAAAATGTTTTTCAAAAAGTTTTATGGCTACTTCCCCGGAATATTCCTTACTACGTGCTGCATAGTGCATAGCTAGAATCATTTCTTCCGGCTCTCCCACACAATCAAGAGGCTTAAAGCCTTCAATGCCTAGAATACGCTTAAATAGGGGTAGAAGACGTCTTCTAGCATAGAGATCTGCACTGAAGATGCTAACCACCTCTTTTTTCTTTAGAAAGGCGGAAAAACAGGCAAACAGAAAAACACATTTTGGACAACTCTTACACCAGTAGTTGGTACGAGATAATTGTTGTTGTATACGTGGTAGCCAAAAATAGGTATTACAACTGGTAAAGTCATAAAGATATTTTGGGTACTGTACAAAACGTTTTACAATCTCTAACTCATTGTATTCTCTTAAAAGCGAATGGGTTGAAATATTGGGTGTAATAAAAGACTGTATGTAGTTATTAATCATCTTCTCCGCCTCAGATGATTTACACCACTGATGATTTACCTCTAAACCAAGGTATTTAAGATTACCGAAATCTGAACTTCGTTCATTAGAAAAAATTATTGAGTCATAACCAAGTAGTTCCGCCAACAAGATGGCGATAAAGGTAAAAGTTGAAACAGATGGATAAGCACCAGATAAGATAGCATTAAGCCATGGATCTCTCCGACGTTTAACACTAATGGTTTTTGCCCCTACGAGCTTAGCGGTGCGTTCATGAGCTGGTGTTGGAGCAAAAGCGAAAAAGTCAAAAGGTGTACCAGCTGCTTTTAATATCTCAGCCGAGAGAATAGAGTCTTTACCAGCCCCATTTAAAAGAAGAGCTCTTTTGGGAAGTTTAAATTCAGTTGGAGTTGGTGCGGTAATAGAGTTGTCATAAGGAAAAGCAATAAGGTTACGGAAGTCTATTTGCAGAAGATAAAAAAACTCTCCAAGTCCGTTTAAATAAAGCGAGTCCCAAAATTTTGCTTGTTCATGTGTAAGGCTAAAGCCTTCAATTTTAATGTTCTTAGTTGGGAAAGCACTCCAATAATTAATACCAAGCATTAAAAGAAGAGCTTGGAGGGTTGGTTCTAAGACAGCCTTAGGTACTTTAGCCCAGGACTCTGGAGGCACATCTTTTAAAAACAGGCGATCGGTAAAAGTCTTAACTATGCCTAATTTAAACTCAACCTTATAGGTAAAGCTAATGATTGAACGTTTTGTGTCCACTTCGTAGGTACCAAAAGTAAAGGATAACGCCTGTATTTTTTTTGTGATATGCCACATATTGATTATTTTATCTTAGCTTATCTTAACTTATCTTATCTGTTATCTTATTCTCTCTTTTCCTTTCCTTAGAAAAACCCCTATTTATACCAAGTTATTTATTATTCTTGCCTTATATAGTATAATAGTATAACAAGGTCTCTTAAAATAAATTCTTATATCAATACTAACACGGATTAAGACTTTCCTCAATTATTAAAGGACTTAAAATAAGCTAAAAATATGTCATTACTAATGCCAAAGCGAGTACCAGAAGTTGGTTTTTATTATCACTATAAGCATGATCCAAACGGAGCAGTGAATAACTATGCTTATGAGGTTATAGGCCTAGGCTTTCATACCGAGGATGATCCTCGTCCTGGTGAGAAACATTTTCTGGTTTATCGCCCTTTATATGAATCAGCGGTTTATTTAGCTTCAAAAGAACTTAATATTCCTTGTTTTGATAATCGCCCACTGGAAATGTGGATGGAAGATGTTAATAAAGACGGAAAGACCTTTGCGCGTTTTCAAAAGATTAGTGATCCTAATATTATTAACGAACTTAAAAAGATTAGAGAAGAAATGTATTCATAAAAATATGTTTATAAAAATACTTACAGGCTTTAGTTATGTTGCCATGGTGGTGGTAAACTTCTTGGCTAATGCCCTGCCAATTAATAATCGTTCTACTGGGCAGATATCGGATGACTACCTTAACCTTTTTGCCCCGGCTGGAGTAACTTTTTCCATTTGGGGATTAATCTATCTTCTATTGGCTGGTTACGTGGTTTATCAGTATATAAATAATGATTCAAAGACCCAGAAGCTTTTTAAAAAGATTAACCCGCTTTTTATTGGCACCTCGTTAGCTAATATTTGTTGGATATTTTCTTGGCATTATGATTATATCGCCCTCTCAGTAATTATTATGGCAGTACTTCTTTTCTTACTTATTAAGATTGCCGATATTATTAGAAAAGAGAAATTTGCTTCATGGGATAAATTACTTATTTGGGCACCTTTTAGTATATATTTTGGTTGGATTACCGTAGCTACTATTGCCAACGTAACGATATTTTTAGTGAGTATAGGTTGGAACGGCTTTGGTCTTGCCGACTTTGTTTGGACCATTATTATCTTACTGGTTGGAGCCTTAATTGGGATACTGCGAGTGCATAAAGACAAAAATATTGCCTATGCCTTGGTTTTAATTTGGGCCTATTTGGGAATATTATTAAAGCATATCTCTAGTAATGGTTTTAATGGACAATATACCAGTATTATAACCACAGTGATCTTATGTTTAGCCTTGTTTACATTCTTTACGACTAGGTTGGTTTATAAGAAATAAATAAAGTAACTGTAATTTTATATAAAAAAGCTTTTTAAATGGTTTATAAGCATGTCATTGTTTTTTATTAGAGATATTTCAAAACCTAATTTTTTATAGACACCTGATTTTTCTTCACTATCATCTAATAGCACAGCATCACTATATTGCAATTGATTTTCTTTTAAAAAAGTATCAAAAAAAGGCATGGTGTTATTACTGATATTATATTTCAAGGTTTGTAATTCACTGGATATAAGAAAATCATCGAAAATTTTATCTAGCCCTAATTTTTTTATAGTAAACCTCCTAAAAGTATCCATATTATCGGTAGCTATTATTACCTTAATCCCTGTTTTACGTAGCTTGTTTATTATTCCTATTATTTCCTTTGAACATAATTGCATATTTTCACAACTTTCTTTTAGTGTGTAATATATTATTTTTTCATTTAAATTATTCTCTACAGAAATCTTTTGACAGATTTGTTCGGCAGTAAAAAAACCCAACATCCATTTTTCAACTAGAGTACTATTTTTTTTAAATAACCATTGATCTATTATTTGGTGATAATTATTGTAGGGGTGATTTTTATCGCTTAATTGCGACCAAAAAAAAGAATGAGATAAAGTTTTATGCCAATCTACAAATAACACTTTTGGGCTTTTTCTTAGCATATTTATTGACTTATTTTTTTAGAATTATTTTATTATATATATACTATAACTATAATAATATTATATAAAAAAGCAAGTTAATATTTAAACTCATTTTATAAGAAATAGTCATTTAGTTATTATTGATTAAAACTAACATTATTAATAAAAAAACCTCCAAACAAAATTATTTGGAGGCTACCGCTTTATACAGTGCTTCAACTTCTTCTTTTAGTAAGGAAATCTTTTCCAGTATTTCTTTACTGTGCCATTTATTACTATCCAGATGATATGGATCAATAATCGGCTTAAAACTTTTCATTTCAGAGAATGGAGGGTGACGATAGAATATATATCTATCTTGTGAGAATTTTAATGAGTCAAATTTTACTACATCAAAATGCCACCCACCTTTATCATAATCCCAATATAACAAAGCAGTTAGATACTCTCCGGAAGAAATTTGAATCTGGAAAATATTAAAAGCACTCTTAGTTGTTATCATTAACATTCCTTTCTCTCCCAAAGGTTGTTGCTTAAGATAACCACCCGCTACCACCGCTAATTCAGTGGGAGTAAAAGGCAGAGAGGGATTAAGATATCTTTGAATTTCCGAATCTGTCATATTCGCTTTTGTTTTAGATCTGCGAATACGTCTTTCCAGGTGAGGGGCTGAAATCCCTATTTCCGGAAGCACCAAGGCGATAAAATCTGGCGAAAAATTTATTTTCGGGCTTTTACCAAAAGCCTTTAAACAAATTAACTTATTGCGAGAAGCAAATAGAAATTTCATTTTTATATTTTTAAATTACTAAAAATTATTGTTGTTTAAGACTAATACTAATAGGCTTAAAGGTCAAGTTCGGTAAAATAGTTAATTATAGTGGATTTTTCTGGTTAATTTTAATATTTTTATCCTATATATTTATTTAAAAAATCAAAAAGACGTTTTAGCTAGTTTTTATTTGACATATTATTAAACATAGTGTTAGATTGTAAATTAATTAGCACATTTTCAAATTAAAGGAAGGAGAATAGTATATGAGTATTATATCAAGTATTTTTTTACGATATAAGGCCACAAAATGTGGTCATAATACCAAAAGAAGAGGTCCAGTATCAGCCTTTGGTATAACAATTAATACTAAGATGCCAAAGAATGAAAACGGTTCTATTGACTATTGTCTTGATTGTATTGCCAAAATGTCAATTCGTTGTGCATGGTGTAGAGAGCCGATTTTTATTGGCGATCCTGTTACATTATATACTCCGCGTCAAGATTTTCAGATACCCAAACATGCAGTTGTTCATAGTAATGATCCATTACAATTAGTTGGTTGTCTTGGTTCAAATTGTGCCCACACTGGTGCAGATAGAGCAGGATTCTGGCTGCCTGGAGAAGATGACAAGGGTTGTGTTTATCTTGTTCAAACTCCCTATGAGGCAATCCTTAATGCCCAAGAGCCATCTATGGTAATCATAAAAAATCTAGCAGATAAAAAAGAGGCACTTAATCTAAGGACTATTACTCTTGAGGATAAGAGATAATACCCTTTCTTTTAAAAAATCAAAACCCCGCAATTATTAATTATTCTTGCGGGGTTATTTGTTTAAAAATCTTTCTTGTTACTAGAAAGTTAACTACAGTTATAAGCATGGTTGCCAATAACTGAGATAATATTTCCGTTAGTTTAAATATTTCAATGCTTAAGATTAGAATTAGGGAGTTAACTATAACTGTCCCGGTTTTTAAGACAAAGTATTGCCTGCTCTGCTTAAGAGCCTCTTTTTTATTATTGTTTTTAAAGGTCCAATACTTATGTATTAGGAAGCCCACCAAGTAGTTTACAATAAAAGCAGCTAGACTGGAGTAGATATACCATACCCCTATTTTATTAGTGGAATAAAAACCACATAATATAACCCTCCGGCTATTAAACCACCTGTTAAGAACCTTATTACTGTCCTAACCTCTTTCTTAAGAGCTTCTTTTAGTGTTTTATAGTCACTAAACTTTAACTTTCTTTCTTTTTTAATCACTTTTAAAGTTATTTTTTTAAAAAAACTTTTAATATTTATTAATCCTTCCAAGTTATCCCCACTTTTAGTTTACTCGTACTTTATAGTTGTTTTTCTTAGTTGTCAATAAATCATTTTTCTTCTTCTTTTTTATCCATTTTTAGCAAAATTATATTTCTCTTGCCCACTTCTTTTTTTAGGTGTATAATAGTTTAGCAGTTTCGAAACTCCTAAATTTAAAAAGACTCTTTGTCTCTTTTTTTAACTCTATGACCTCTTTTAATAAATTTCCTTGGCTTAAATATTCTCTAGGTCTTTTAGTTTGTCTTTTACTTCGCCTTATTCCTTTTAGACCGGCTAATTTGGAGCCTATTTTAACCTCCCAGATGCCTTTTGCCAAAGCCTATGGCAAGATAGCCGGCTTTCTTTTCGCTTGTTTAAGTATTATTATTTATGATTTTATTACCGGCCGAGTTGGAGTCTGGACTGGTGTTGTTGCCGCTGCCTATGGACTACTTGGTATTTGGGCCGCCTACTACCTTAAAAACAAGAAAAACAGCCCCTTAGCTTACGCTAAGTTCGCTTTAATGGGCACCCTAGCCTTTGACGCTGTTACTGGTCTGGCTTTTGGTCCCTTATTCTTTGGACAAAGCTTTATGGAAGCCCTGATCGGGCAAATCCCTTTTACAGCCAGACATCTTTTAGGTAATTTAATATTAGCTTTAACTGTTTCTCCTCTTCTTTATAGATTTGTTGTAGATAATAAATTTTTGGCCACCAAAACTTTGTTTAATTTATTAACGCGTAAACCCATATGATTAGTCTAAGCAAACCACGTTACGCTCGTCTGCGCCAAATTCGCAAGCGGGATGGTACTGTTGTGCCTTTTGATCCTAAACGTATTGCCCGTGCTATCTGGCGAGCTATGCTGTCGGTTAGAGAAGGAGATGAGGTATTAGCGGAAAAAGTCGCTAGAGGGGTTTTAGAGAATCTTTTAATAATTAAAAAGAATTATAAGGGGAAAAGTTATATTCCAGAGGTAGAATTTATTCAGGACATAGTGGAAAAGGAATTAATTGACTCAGGTTTTGGAAAAACCGCTAAGGCTTATATATTGTATCGCCAAGAAAGAAGTCTTTTGCGTAAGAAGATTGGTTTTGTACCGGAAAAAGTTAGGGAACTAGCTAAAGAGAGTAAGAAGTATTTTAAGAACCCTTTAGCTGAATTTGTTTATTACAGAACCTATGCTCGTTGGATCGCTGAAGAAGGACGACGTGAAACCTGGGTGGAAACTGTTGATCGTTATTTTGAGTTTATGAGAGAAAATCTTGGGACAGCCTTAACTAAGACCGAATATGAAGAGCTTAGACAGGCGGTTTTAGAGCAAAGGATTATGCCTTCTATGCGTCTATTGCAATTTGCCGGACCCGCCGCTCGTAGAACCAATGTCTGTGCGTATAACTGTTCTTTTATTGCACCATCTTGTCTTAGGGATTTTGCCGAAATTATGTATGTCTGTATGTGTGGTACAGGGGTGGGTTTTTCTGTTGAAAGTGAGAATGTTGAAAAACTACCACAAATTAAAAAACAAACACCTCAAAAGCCCGAGACTCATGTAGTGGCAGATAGTAAGGAAGGTTGGGCAGATGCCTTGTCTTTGGGTCTTGAGGCTTGGTTTGCCGGACGTGATCTGGTTTTTGATTACTCTCAAGTTCGTCCTGCCGGTTCTCGCCTTAAAACCATGGGTGGCAAGAGCTCTGGCCCGGCTCCGCTTAAATCTTTACTTGATTTTACCAGAGAAAGAGTTTTTCGTAAGCAAGGTAGGCGCTTGGGTACTTTGGATGTGCATGACATTATTTGTAAGATAGGAGAATGTGTGGTAGCCGGAGGCGTTAGAAGGAGTGCCACTATTTCTTTGTCTGATCTGGATGATGAAGCCTTAAGAGACGCTAAAAAAGGACAGTTTTATTACAATGAACCACAGAGAATGTTAGCTAATAATTCCGCGGTCTATAACCAAAAACCTGAAGCTACGGAGTTTCTTGAGGAATGGTTGGCCTTAGCTAAAAGTGGTAGTGGCGAAAGAGGTATTTTTAATCGCGGGGGTTTAAAAGAAACCCTACCTAAAAGGCGCTTAGATAAGTATAAGGACAATAATTTTCCTGCTTGGGGAACTAATCCTTGCGGAGAGATTATTTTACGCTCTAAACAGTTTTGTAATTTAAGCGAGGTGGTAGCTAGAGCTGAGGATAATGAAGAAAGCCTTTTGGAAAAAGTAAGGTTGTCTACTATTTTAGGTACCTACCAAGCGAGTCTAACCTATTTTCCCTATTTGTCTACTGAGTGGAAGAAGAATTGTGAACAAGAAGCACTTTTAGGAGTTTCCATTACCGGACAATGGGATTGTCGGGCAGTACGAGATGAAGAGGTTTTAAAGAAAATGAAAAAGTTGGCGATTTTAACCAATAAGAAATATGCTAAAAGATTTGGTGTTAAAGAGTCTACTTGTATTACTTGTGTTAAACCATCCGGTACGGTTTCGCAAGTAGTGGACTGCTCTTCTGGTATGCACCCCAGACACGCCCCTTATTATATTCGTCGGGTAAGAATTTCTGCTACGGATGCTTTATTTCATATGTTAAAGGATCAGGGAGTGCCTTATCTACCAGAAGTTGGACAAACTGAAGAAGAAGCTACTACTTTTGTTTTAGAGTTTCCGGTTAAAGCACCAAGTGGGGCAATCTTTAAAGATGACATTGGAGCGCTTGAACAATTAGAGCATTGGAAGAAAGTTAAAAAGGCTTTTACTGAACATAATCCTTCAGTAACTATTTCAGTGGGCGAAGACGAGTGGATCGCGGTGGCGGACTGGGTTTACAAAAACTGGGAAATTGTTGGTGGGTTGTCTTTTTTGCCTCGCTCCAATCATGTTTACGCCCTAGCTCCTTATGAGCCAATAGATAAAGAAACTTATGAGAATATGAAACGTCGTCTTGGTGATTTAGATTTTTCTAAAATTATAACTTACGAAAAAGAAGATCAGACAGATATTAAAAAAGAGTTGGCTTGTGCCGGTGGTGCTTGTGAAATATAAATTTTAATTACAGATAATTATTTTAGATAATTTTTGTATTATCTTTAGGTTATTAAATATGCTTTATACCGGCCGGGGAGATAAAGGTACGAGCACTCTTTATCTTAATAAAAAAAGATTACCAAAGGATCACGCAATCTTTGAAGCTTTAGGATCTTTAGATGAACTTAATTCTTATCTTGGCATCTTAGCTTTTTTACTGCGAGATAAGAAACTTTATTTTATAAAAAATCAACAAAAAGTTTTTTATGAAAAAGAAATTAAAAAAGTACAGAATAAGATTTTTTGTTTACAAGCTGAGTTGGCCGGAGCTGATAAAAAAATCAAGAAAGAGGATATTAAAGATTTGGAATTAATAATTAATTATTGGGAAGAAGCTATGCCCAAAGCTAAATCTTTTTTCTTACCAGGCGGCAGTGAGGTATCTGCTCATTTGGACTTTTGCCGGACTTTAGTACGCCGGGCCGAAAGAAGATTTTTAACTGTTTACCGAAAAAAGAAAAATCTTATAACCTATTCCATCCCCTATCTTAATCGTCTATCTAGCTTCTTATACGCTATGGCTAGGTATTTAAACTACCAGGAGGGATACAAGGAAGAAAAACCTACTTATTGATTATATTTATTATTACCATCTTGTTTTTTTATTAATTGTTTATTATACTTTATTTACTATGACAATCAAACAACCATTACCAAAATCCGCTTATTTACGCAATGCCGATATTTACAAGATATTGGCTAATGCTAAGCGTTTGGAAATTTTGAACTTATTAAGAGAGCAAGAGTTATCTGTGGAACAGTTGGTTAAAACCCTTAAAGCAGCTAAGGCCAATGTTTCACAACATCTTTCTCTTTTGCGTCACGCTGGCCTCGTAACCGTTAGACGTAACGGAGTTAATAGTTATTATAAGATCGTTGATCCGCGCATAGTGGAGCCTTGTCGGATTCTTCATAAACTTTCCCAGAAAAGAATTTAGTTTTTATAAATTAGTTTTTATGAACAAATACACTGTAATTTTATTTTATAAATTTATTAACATAGAAAACCCCCAAGCCTTGCGTGATGAACAAAAGGCTTTGTGTAAGGAGCTTGGTTTATTGGGTCGGGTTTTAGTGTCAGGTGAAGGAATTAACGGAACACTAGAAGGAGAAACTTTAGCTATTGAAAAATACCAAGAAGCTTTAAAGAAGAATTCTTTATTTAGTGATTTGGTTTTTAAAAGGAGTAAGGGTAATGGTCAGGCTTTTACTAAATTAGAAATAAAGGTTAGATCCGAAGCTGTTACGCTTGGTGCCGGTACTTTTAATATTGCCGAAGAAACCGCCCCGACTTTAACTGCTGAAGAGTTGGAAGCTATGTACCAAAAAGATGAAGACTTTATTGTGCTTGATCTTCGTAATGATTTTGAAATAGAGGTTGGTCGTTTTGAAAAAACTTTTGATCCTGGTTTAAGAAACTTTAGAGACTTACCCAATAAACTTAAAGAGTTAAAAGAGGCTAAAGAACTTAAAGGTAAAAAAGTCGTAACCGTTTGTACCGGCGGTATTCGTTGCGAAAAAGCTACTTGCCTTTTAAAGCGTCATGGCTTTGATAACCTATATCAGCTAAAAGACGGTATTCATACTTACATGGAAAAATTTCCAACCTCTCATTTTAAAGGTTCTCTTTATGTTTTTGATAACCGCTTAACCGATCCCCTAACCGACTCTTCTGAAAGAGAGATTATTGGGAGGTGTTCATACTGCTCTTCTTTAACTGAAAGTTTTTATAGCGACGATAATGTCCGTCCCTCAAGAAAAGTAATTTGTTGCGAAGAATGTTTTAACCAAAGGCGTGATGTTTTAAGAAGCTGCCGACCACCTGAAGAGGTTGTTAGAGAATAAACAACCCATCCAATAGTCATATTCTTTCTAAGATGGTTTTTTATAACAAGTTTTTGCAATAAAATAAGAAAAGGAGTATAATATAAGATATTAAGTTTAAACAATAATATAATTGTTTTAAATAGTTTTACTATAAAGATATGAAACATCGTCATTTTACCATGGTTCATAAAATAGTTCTGGGAGCTTTAGTGTTGGCTTTTGTGGTTTTGTTTATTATCCAAAAGGTTAATCAAGCACAGGACAGACAAGAGAGCATTAGAACAACACCTCTTGGGGCTGATGAACAAACTTGGTTTTCTTTTATAGACAACCTATATTCCTTCTCAGCCTCTTATCCTGAAACATATAGATTAAATGAAGAGTATGTTTACGAAGCCTTAGGTGAAGACTTAGGCATCCCTGGCTTAGCCGTTATGATGCCTGAATTAACCGCCAAGCAGATAGGCTTAACCAGGGAGTCATATTTTGGTTTAGAGGTCTTACCCCTCTTTAACGGTTGTAGCGCCCTATACTTTGCTAGAGGTACACTTAAGGAAGAAACCATCACAGAGGGAGAAAGAGAATATTCGGTAGCTAGGGCAAGGTTTACAGAAAACGGACAAGTGCGTGAAGAAACGGTTTATAGCTTTCCTGGACAAATGTATTGTTATGGACTGCGGGGAGTGGCGGTTATCTCTTTACCTAATAAAGAAAATCCAAACGCAGAATTTGATCGCACCTACTTTGAGGAAATCTATTCTCGTTTGCGGCAGGAATTTAAGCCCCTCTAAATTAAACATTAAACGCCTTCGTCGTTTAATGGATAGGACATGAGTTTCCGGAACTCAAAATCTAGGTTCGATTCCTAGCGAGGGCACAAAATAGCTAATATTAAATAAAAAATAGTCTACTATTGACTATTTTTGTTATATATGCTATAATTAAAGATATGGTTCTTTAAGAAACATTTGTGATTAAGCCCAAGATTCTGAACAATTCGGGGTTTTTGGTTTAATTAAAAACTAAAAGGAGAATTAAAAAATGAGAAATATCATTTTCTTATTTATTATTATTGCTTTACCAATTTTGTCATCATGCGGAGTCAGCGATGCCGATCTTGATAGAGTTTCTAAGTCAAGTTGGGGACCCCACGGCTTCGTTGTTGAAAAAGAGGATATACTTTTTCCTCGTTACGAATTTACCGGAGCAGGGGTTGAAGTGTTAGAAAACATAAGATATGAGGATGGAAGTTTTGTTCCTCTATCAGACATAAATCATCCGGACCATGAAATTTTTTACCCACTTAAAGAAAAGCTTGGGTATAAATTTTATGAGCCTTATAGCTCAAGGGTCAAATTTAAAAACTTCTCTTTTAATACAAAAGAGTTTTTAAAAAACAATCCAGATGAAGCTCTTTGGGTTGGTGACGGAGGAGGAGATGGTCTAAGAATAGCCACTGTTTTAACGAATAGAGCTTATATAGAAAGGTGATTTTAACCCGGTTGTTTATACACCGGGTTTTTTATTTTCCTTTATTTGGTTTTTTATATATAATATAGCTATGTCTTTGTTTAGCTTTTTTATCTCTCCTTCTCCAGTGGCTTTTAACCTTGGCCCTTTGCTTGTTTATTGGTATGGCTTGGTTATGGTTTTGGCTATTGTTTTAGCTCTTCTTCTATCTTTACGTTTAGCTCGTCTTTATAATCTGTCTTCAGAAAAAGTTATTGACATAGCTTTTTATCTGATTATTTTCGGTTTTATTGGGGCTCGTTTATATGAGGTTATTCTTGAGTGGCCTTATTACCTTACTTACCCTTCACAGATCCCGCAAATTTGGCGTGGTGGTTTAGCTATTCATGGAGCTTTATTGGGAGGGCTATTGGGACTTTGGTTTTATTGCCGACGTTTTTCTTTAAATCTCTGGCAAACAATTTCTATTTTCTTACCAGGAGTTGCTTTAGGACAAGCTATTGGGAGATGGGGTAATTGGTTTAATCAAGAACTTTTCGGGTTACCGACAAACTCTTCTTGGGGTATTTTTATTAATCCAATAAATCGCCCTTTGGGTTATGAAGCTTTTGCTTTTTTTCATCCAACCTTTTTATATGAATCACTGGGTTGTTTATTGCTAACCGGCCTTTTGGTTTTCTTGGTTTACAAAAAACATTCACCCTTAGTTGTTATTGCCTCATATTTAGCGGGTTATGGTCTTTTACGTTTCTTTTTGGAATTTATTAAAATAGATTATACCCCCATCTTATGGGGACTACGTTGGCCGCAGATTATAAGTTTAATGTTTATTTTGTTTTCTCTTTTGCTTTTTTATAAGACTTATAAGGAAGAAAGATCTTAGGTGGTTGGTGGTTTTTATACCTTAAGTTATCTATTTTTTCCTATTTTTAATAATCACTTGATACTTGACAAGCCCTCTCTTCTTGTCTAAGATAAGGTAGTTAGCACTCTAATACCTAGATTGCTAAAGTTTAAAAGATAAGATATAAGAGCAGACATTCAGGCTTTGTGTTTTATCTTTTTTAGTTTGTTTTAATTATTATTATTAATTTTAAATATATGAATTTAAAACCTTTATCTGATTACTTAATCATTAAGCCGGCTGATGAAGAAAGCGTTACCGCTTCCGGCATTGTCTTACCGGATACGACAGACAAAGAAAAGCCCGAACGTGGTGAGGTGGTAGCTATGGGTGTTGGTAAGAGACAAGACAATGGAGACTTGGCTCCCATGAGTGTTAAAGTCGGAGATGTTGTAATGTTTAAAAAGTATGCACCTGATGAAATTAAAGTTGATGGACAAGAATATTTAGTTATCCGAGAATCGGATGTTATGTTAATTGTTGAATAATTCTTAATTATTATTTCAATTTTTTTCTTTTTATTATTTTATAATTAATCTCCTTAAATATATGGCAAAACAAATAATTTTTAATGAAGAAGCTAGAGCCGCTCTTAAAAGAGGCGTGGATCAGCTGGCTAATGCGGTAAAGGTAACGCTAGGGCCTAAGGGTCGTAACGTGGTTTTAGATAAAGGCTTTGGCTCCCCAACTATTACCAAAGACGGTGTTACCGTTGCTAAGGAAGTTGAGTTGGAAGATAAGTTTGAAAATATCGGGGCTGAGATTGTTAAAGAAGCTGCCTCCAAAACCAATGACGCTGCTGGAGATGGTACTACCACTGCTACTGTTTTAGCCCAGGCTATTATTAATGAAGGCTTAAAGTTGGTAGCTGCCGGTGTTAATCCAATTGAGATAAGGCATGGTATTGAAAAGAGAGTGGCCGAAATTGTTGAACACCTTAAAGCTAGTTCAAAAAATATTTCTACCAAAGAAGAGATCGCTCAAGTTGCTTCCATTTCGGCTAATGATCAGGAGATCGGTGCCATTATTGCCGAAGCTATGGAGTCGGTTGGAAAAGAAGGTGTAATTACCATTGAGGAAGGACAATCTTTTGGTGTGGAAAAAGAAGTGGTTGAGGGTATGCAGTTTGATAAAGGTTATGTTTCTCCTTATATGATAACCAACCCTGATTCAATGAAGGCTGAAATGAATGATCCATATATCTTAATTACTGATAAGAAGATTGCCGCTGTCCAAGATATCTTACCGCTTTTGGAAAAAGTTGCTCAGTCCGGTCGTAAGGACATGGTAATTATTGCTGAAGATATTGAAGGCGAGGCTTTAACTACTTTTGTTTTAAATAAATTACGCGGCACTTTTAATGTCTTAGGCATTAAAGCTCCAGGTTTTGGAGATCGTCGTAAGTCTATGCTTGAAGACATTGCTATCTTAACTGGTGGTAAGGTAATTTCTGAGGAAGTAGGATTAAAGATTGATACTGCCGAATTATCTGATTTAGGACAAGCCAGAAAGGTTATTGCTTCTAAGGATAATACTACAGTGGTTGATGGAGCTGGAGATAAGCAAACCATTGAAGAAAGGGCTGGGCAAATCAGAAAAGAAATGGAACTTTCTGATTCTGATTTTGATAAAGAAAAATTACAAGAAAGATTAGCTAAACTGGTTGGAGGTGTGGCAGTGATTAAAGTTGGAGCAGCTACTGAAACTGAAATGAAGGAAAAGAAAGATAGAATTGAAGACGCTTTAAACGCCACTAGAGCCGCAACTTTAGAAGGTGTGGTTATGGGAGGAGGTTTGGCACTAGCTTTAGCTGGCAATGTCTTTAAGGGGGTTGTAGATGAAGCCTCTCAGGACATTGGTGCTAAGATTGTAGATAACGCTATTCTTGAACCAATTAAACAGATTGCTAAAAATGCCGGTAAGGACGGATCATTGGTATTACATACTATTATGCGTGAACATGAAAGCGGTAATAAAAACCTCGGTTATAATGCAGCTAAGGATATTTATGAAGACATGTTTGAGGCTGGTATTATTGATCCAACTAAAGTAGTTAGAAGTGCTTTGGAAAACGCCGCTTCAGCTGCTATGATGTTTTTAACCACTGAGGTGGTTATTACAGATAAGCCGGAGCCTAAAGGTAGTGAAGCCGGACATGGTGGAGGCATGGGTATGAATCCCGGTATGATGGGTATGTAATAGTTATAATACCTTAAAAGGTTTAATTGTTTAATTTTTAACAGGTTTGGGTCTTATCCTAAACCTGTTTTGTTTGCAGTTTTTTAATCTCTTATGGTATAATAAGAATAAGTTAGATTCTCAAATTAATTAAGTTAATTTTGATACTAAGGTTATTAATTTAAATTTTCAATTTTTATGCGTTTAAAGATTTTAGCCTTTTCTCTTATTCTGGTTTTTGTTGCTACCGCCGGTTTGGGTTGCAAAACCCTTTCTCGGGAAGTTAAGGATAGCATGCAACCAGTAGTCCTTAATTACTGGAGAGTTTGGGAGGGACCGGATGATTTTGCTGAACTTATCGGTCGTTATAATGCCCAGCATCCTTATGTAACTATCAATTACCGTAAGCTTACCTATGAAGAGTATGAAAACGCTCTAGTGGATGCTTTGGCAGAGGATCGTGGTCCGGATATTTTTTCCATTCAAAATACTTGGGTTAAAAAATATCAGACCAAAATTGCTCCTATGCCGGAAACCATTACCATGGTTTATCCCATAGAAAAAGGAACTATTAAAAAAGAAGTAATACCAGAGCTTAGAACCACCAGGAGTATTAGTGCGGCCGATGTTCGTAATGCTTTTATTGATACTGTTTATCAAGACGTGGTAATTAGTGCTGAAGGTAAACAGTTCATCTATGGCCTACCTTTATCGGTAGATACTATGGTGATGTTTTTTAATAAAGATCTTTTAAATAATGCTGGTATTGCTGAACTACCCCCTTATTGGAATAGAGATTTTCAGGAGGCCATTAAAAAACTAACCAGACAAGATGCTAGGGGAGAAATACTGCAAGCCGGAGTAGCTTTAGGTGGTGGAGATAGTATTGAAAGATCGGTGGATATTTTAGCTACTTTAATGATGCAAAATGGTGCTGTTATGATGGAAAATAATTCAGTTATGTTTAACCAGGTGCCAAATATTTTTAGAGAAAGAGGTTATAACCCAGGCATGGAAGCTGTTCGTTTTTATACTGATTTTGCTAATCCAGCTAAAGAAGTTTATTCCTGGAATGATGATTTGGAAAATTCCTTACAGCAATTTATTAATGGCAGATTGGCTATCTTTTTTGGTTATGCCTATAACCTCCCGGTTATTAAAGCACAGGCTCCAAGGCTTAACTTAGGAATTCAGAAATTCCCGCAAATTGAGGGAGCTTCTGTTGAGGTTAACAGTGCTAATTATTGGGTGGAGACTGTCTCGGCTAAGAGTCGTCATAAGAACGAAGCTTGGAATTTTGTACAATTTATGACTACTCAGCCGGATAATGCTAAGATATTTTTGGAAAGAACTAAAAAACCCACCGCTCTAAGGACTTTAATTCCCGGACAACTTGAAGATGATGATTTGAAGGTTTTTGCCAGTCAGCTTTTAACCGCTAAGAGTTGGTATAGAGGAAGAGATGTAATTTCGGCCGAAAGAGCTTTGCATGAAATGATAGAGGCAGTGGTTATGAATCCAGATAATTTAGTGGAAGCGGTTAATTTATCTGCTTCACGTATCCAACAAACCATTTATTAGTTTTTCTTTAATTCTTTATATGATTAAAAAAAACCAAATATTTTTCTTTCTCTTACTCCTCTTCTCTTTGTTTTTTTATGCCAACTCTTTTGTTCTGCCCGTTCACGCAGAAACAGAACCTTTATTAACTAGCGATATTATAGCGGCAGCTGAATGTAAAGATGGTTGTTCAATTTCCGTTTTTATGAAGGTAGTGATTCAAGCAGCTAAGATTATTCTGGGACTAGTTGGCTCCCTTACCTTATTAATGTTTGTCTATGGCGGTTTCATGCTTTTGGTATCTGCCGGTAACACCGAGAGAATACAAAAAGGTAAAGATATTTTATTGGGCTCAATAGTTGGTTTATTAATTGTTTTTGGTAGTTATATATTCATTAATTTTGTAATTAATGATTTATTGGGAGCCCAAGGAGATTTTAAATTTACCGGTTCTTCTTCAATCGAGACTTCAACACAAAGTGCTGTTGTGGGAGTTCGCCAATGTCCAAATAGAGATGAGACTTGTATTCAACCCAATGAAAAATGTTTTTATATGGATGGCCATATTGAAATATTAGGAACAAGAACAGGCTATTGTGGTGTGGGGCATTGTTGTAAATTACCAGAACTCACTTCTTTAACTTGCAGGCAAAGATCTGGTTCTTGTGGCGTCGTAACTTGTACAAACAATCAAGAAAATTTAGGTAAGTTAGATTGTCCAAACAATAGTGTGGGAATGGCAGGTGTCTGTTGTAGAAATAAACCGGAAACAGGAAATCAAGGAAATGAATAAATAAACCAAAATTATCTATGCCCCCTTTTTCCTCCACGCCTATTTTTCTTGATTCCGAAACCGTGGCGGAACAGTTACGTAGAACCAGACAGTCTAATAACCTATCTCTTCAAGAGGTTTCCAAAAAATTAAACATAAAGATTGAATATCTTGACGCTTTGGAGAAAAATCAATATAACAAGCTTCCAAAGGGAGTATATGGTAAAACCTTTTTAAGGGAATATTGTGATTTTTTAGGACTGGATTATAAGAGTTTGGTTAAAAAACTTGAAAAAAACTCCCCTTCGTCTCGTGGCGATGTTTTTGAAAGAAAAGTTGTGAGTAAAAGACAACTTATTACCTTGCCTCTAGTCATTAGGAATGCTATAATTGGAGTATTGATTATCAGTTGCTTGGCTTATTTGGTTTTTCTTTTGCGTGATATGGTTAGTCCTCCTTTTCTGGAGATTGATCATCCTCCTCATGATTTTATCACTAATGAGGCTACGATAAACATCATGGGACGAAGTGAACCGGAGTCTGAAGTTATTATTAACGGACAGAGTGTTCTATTAGATACTGCCGGTGAATTTAGCAGAGAAATATTTTTACGTCCCGGTCTTAACCAAATTGTTATCACAGCCAGTAAAAAATATAGCCAAAGCGCCACTGTAACCAGACAAATACTCTTTGAGTAATTGCTCAATCAATACCCTCGATTATTCATTATTTTTTTAATATGACGGAAGCAACAAAAAAGAATACCTCCAAAGCCGCCGAAGGCGGAGAGAAGTTTGCCGCTGCGACTGCAGCCATGGAACAAATTAAGTCCATGTTTGGCGAAGGTTCTATTATGAAGTTCGGTGACGTTAAGACTGCTCAGGTGGATGCTATTCCAACGGGCTGTACCTCTCTTGATTTAGCCTTGGGAGTTGGCGGAGTTCCCAGAGGTAGAATTATTGAAATTTTTGGTCCTGAAGCCTCTGGTAAAACAACCTTGGCACAGCATGTTATTGCTGAGGTACAAAAACAAGGAGGCATTGCAGCTTTTATTGACGCTGAACATGCCCTTGACCCTGATTATGCCACTAAGATCGGAGTTAACATTAAAGATCTTTTAATTTCTCAGCCAGATACTGGTGAACAGGCTTTAGAGATTCTTGAAACCCTAGTACGGTCTAACGCTATTGATGTAGTAGTGGTTGACTCGGTGGCTGCTTTGGTTCCGAAGAAAGAAATTGAAGGAGATATGGGTGATTCTCATATGGGATTACAAGCTAGGTTAATGAGCCAAGCTTTGCGTAAGTTAACCGGTGTAGTATCTAAATCAAAAACAGTAGTTATTTTTATCAACCAGATTAGAATGAAGATCGGAGTATTCTTTGGCAACCCAGAAACAACTACTGGTGGTACAGCTTTGAAGTTTTATTCTTCTGTTCGTTTAGAGGTTCGTCGTAGCGCCCAAATAAAACAAGGAGAAAGAAATATCGGTAATAGGGTTAAGTGTAAGGTGGTAAAGAATAAGGTTAGCGCTCCCTTTAAAACTTGTGAATTTGATATCATGTATAATGAAGGTATTTCTTTAGCAGGTGACCTTTTAGATATTGGTGTTGAATTCGGATTAATTAACAAATCCGGTAATTCATACAGCTACGGAGAGGTTAAATTGGGTGTTGGTAGAGAAAACGCCAAACAAACCCTTAGGGCAGATAAGAAAATGATGGCTGAGATAAGGAAAAAGGTTTTAGCTGAGGCTAAAATCAGAGATGATCAGTAGCTCTATTTAAAATAATTATAAAAGAACGAGCCAATTAAAGACTCGTTCTTTTATATTTTTATAAAGATATTTTTCTATAAATATATATCTAGGTTAAAAAGTTTAAAATTAAGTTTAAGTATCTGGTTATTGCTTTTACACTCTTTCTACGTATTCTCCAGTTTGGGTATTAACCCTAATCATGTCATCGGTGTTAACAAACATTGGTACAGAGATTTCAACTCCGGTTTCCAGTTCGGCGGTTTTCATAACATTACCGGCTGAGTTACCCCTAACGCCTGGTGGAGCAGAGGTAACCTTTAATTCTACCTTAATCGGTAGTTCAATAGTCATTGGCTTTTCTTCAAAATGCAGTACAGTAACATTAATACCGTCTTTCATAAACTTAGCTTGTTCCCCGATTGTTTCCATGTCTAGGGTAAATTGTTCAAAATTATCATTATCCATAAAATAGGCTAGGTTTCCGTCTTGGTAAAGAAAATCTGCTTTACGTTTTTCTACAGCTGCTTCCTCGGCTTTATCATTACCTTGCCAGGTTTTTTCAATTACGTTACCAGAGATTAGATTACGAAGTTTGGTTTTTAAAACCGCTCCACCTCTTCCCATTTTATGATGTTCGGCTTTAATGACAGCGTAAGGCTCTCTATTAATAGTAATAACCGAACCCATTTTTATTTCCGTTAAACTAAGCATAGGTTTCTTCGTTAATTTAGCGTCTTTGGTTAGGGAAGTGGATCAGGGCCATAATACGAGCTCGCTTAATGGCGGTCGCTAGTTTTCTTTGGTAGGTAGCGGAAACACCAGTACGGCGACTTGGTAAGATCTGTCCGTATGAATTGGTGAATTTTTTAAGTAACTCAACATCTTTATAATCTATTTCTTTAATGTTGTTACTTTTAAAATAACACTGTTTGGCTTTAGTAGTGGGCATAGAAGGGTTTTAAATTAATTATTAAGAATAAATTAAAAAGGAATATTTTCCACTTTAATTTCATTATCTGAAGGAGCAAAACCTCCATCATCGCTATATTGAGGAGCTGGTCCATCGTTGTTTATATCAATAACAGCTTCGTTGTCTTTGCTATCTTGAGCATAATTATTATCTTGGCGGGGAGCTCCGTTAGCGGGACGATCAAGCATGATCATGTTTTCCGCAATAATTTCTGTGATAAATCTTTTCTGTCCGGTATTTTTATCCACCCAATCGCGAGTTTGCAATCTACCTTCAACATAAACTTTAGAGCCTTTGCGCAAATATTGTCCGCAGATGTCGGCTAGTTTGCGCCAGGCGACAATGTTATGGAATTCTACTCTGTCCTGTCTTTGGCCCATAGCGTCATTCCAAAAGAAGTTGGTCGCTACTGAAAAAGAAGCGACTGAAGTACCGTTGCCGGTTTGTCTTACTTCGGGGTCTCGGGTTACGTTCCCGATAATCATGGCTTTATTAAGATTCATATGTTTTTTGTCCACCGGAAGGTCGGTGGCGTATAAATAATAAGTAAATTAAGGTTAGAGGGAATTATTGAATCATGTTACTGGCATCAATAATTTTGTCCAAATCTTTATCCAGGTCTTTAAGATCGGCACGTTCATCTTTTTCATCTTTTTTATCTTCTTCGTCCTCGGCCTCTTGCTTTTTACGAGCTGCAATCTTTTGGGCGATTCTTTGTTCTTCTTCTAGTTCAACAGCTGTCTTAAGTCTTTTCTTAATTATCTGATGCCTTAAGATATCACTAGACAAACGCAAGCGATTATTAAGGTCATTAAGTTTAACACCCTCAAGATCAAATTCCACCAAATGGTAGTAACCATGGCGGAAGCCGTCTATTTGATAGGCGAGCTTTCTTTTACCCCAATATTCTTGGGAAGTTATTTTACCACCATTGTCGGTGATAAGCTTCGTTATTTTTTCACGAATCGGCTCAACTTCCGCTTCGCTGAATTTATTGGAGACAAGACACAGAAGCTCATAGTGTGGAATCTCCGATGATTTTACTTTGGCCATAATAATATAAATAAAAAACCTCCCGGTATTCAATCCGTCATTGTTTAACAATGGCAGATACCTCGGAGGGCAAGTAGAATACCTGTACCGAAACAATTAAAATGTTTTGGTATCCGGCAGAAGCCGGATGTGGAAAAGGTTTGGTTATTAAGTTGTATTGGGATTATAGCACAATAAAAAAGAAAGTCAAGAGCTAACCTGTTTCCCCTTTTCCTTATTTTTCTATATACTTAAGTTATATGAAATACTTTTTTATTCTAGGTAACCACCAAGTCCTTTCTTTGGCTGAAATAAAGGCGGTTTTTCCTAAAGCCTCTTTATCTTTTGTTGATGAGGTTTGTTTTTTGGAAACCTCCGAAACCCCTGGAGCTTCCAGCTCTTTTAATGAAAAAGCCCTAATAAAGAACCTTGGAGGTACCATTAAAATTGGTAGGGTTTTATCTCAAATTAAAAACATGGAAGAAGGTAGAAAGCTAGCCTTAAAAGAACTTCTTTTGGTACCAAAAGAAGGAAAATTTAACTTTGGCATTTCAGTGTATGGTTCGGCTAAGGTTAAAGCTTTAGCCTTGGGTCTTGAATTAAAAAAAGACTTAAAGGCTCATTATAAGAGTCTACGTTTAGTAACTAGTAGAGACAAGGCTTTGTCTAGTGTAGTAGTTGAACAAAACAAACTTGTTTCTTCTGGTAAAGAAATAGTCTTTTTTGGTTTTAAAGATAAGTTATTTTTGGGTATTACCGAGGCGGTACAACCTTTTAAGGAGTTGTCTTTTAGAGATTATGGACGACCAGCTAGAGATGATCTTTCTGGTATGTTGCCACCAAAGTTAGCGCAAATTATGATTAATCTATCTCAGGCTAAGAAGAACGAAACCATTCTCGATCCTTTTTGCGGTTCAGGTACGATCTTAACCGAAGCTATGCTGATGGGTTATAAAAAGATTATTGGTTCGGATATTTCCGCTAAGGCGATTAAAGATAGTCGCGAGAACATAGAATGGATAGCTGAGAAATTTAATTTAGATACAGAAGTTTCTTTATCTGAGGCGGATGTTAAACAATTAAGTAAAAAATTTAAACCAAACTCTATTTCTTCCATTATTACCGAAACCTATCTTGGACCACAGCGTGGTAAGGTGGATATTTTTAAAACTAGCCAAGAACTTACAAGTCTTTATAATAAAGCGCTTAAAGAAATAAAAGAAATTTTAAGTCCAGGAGGAAGCGTGGTTATGGTCTTACCTGTTTTTTTACAAAACGGACAAAAAAGAATTTTGCCGATTACTATTCCAATGGGGTTAAAGATTAAAGAGAGTGATATAAGGGATTATAGGGATCATAAAGACTATAGGGAAGGAATTACTCCAAGAGGGAGTTTTATCTACGGAAGATCAGGACAAAAGATTTGGCGAGAGATTATTATTTTGAAAAAATAAAAAAGCCTTAGTGGTCTTCTCGTTTGTCTCTATCCTTTTCGGGATTAATTATCCGCACTGGATAATCGTACAAACCAAGAAGCCATAAGGCTCAAAATTTAAAAGGCTCCTCATTGCCTTTTACGTATTAGTTATTTTTTTAAAAAGAACAGATACAGATTACTTAAATGTTTTTGTTCATCTTAGGCATTTGCCAGAGGAGCCAGTTTGTTTCAAAGGAGAAAAAATGGCACTTATAATCTATCTTAAAATGACTTTTTTGTCAAGTTTGGATTCCTGGGTAATCCTAAGTATTTACCAAGAAATTACAAACATCTCCGTCTTGGATAATATAGTCTTTACCTTCCGTACGTATTAGACCTTGGGCTTTGGCGGTTGTTTCAGAGCCTGCTTTAACAAAGTCTTGCCAGTTAATAACTTCTGCTCTAATGAAGCCTTTAATAAAGTCGGTATGAATAACTCCGGCGGCTTCGGGGGCTAGAGAACCTTTTTTAACTGTCCAGGCTCTGGTTTCTTCGGGCCCGGTAGTTAGGAAGGTAATAAGTCCCAATAGGTCATAGCCGGCACGAATCAGGCGATCAAGGCCACTTTCTTTAAGACCTAGTTCTTGAATATATAAAGTTTGTTCTTCTTCTCCTAGTGAAGCTATTTCAGCTTCAAGTTTGGCATCAATACAAATAACCGGTACATTATCCCAGCTTTGTCCACTTTTTGTTTCATTGGTGTTAAGAATATATAAAAGAGGTTTAACGGTAATTAGGCCGAGTTGTTTGATAAAAAGCCTTTCTTCTTCGTTAAGGTTCATGTCTCTGGCGGATTGTTCTTTTTCTAAATGGTCTTTGGTTCTTTCTAGAAGTTCTTTAGCCCATAAAGCTTCTTTATTACCGCTTTTAGCTTCCCGGACAACTTTATCTAATCTTTTAGTTACAGTGCTAAGATCGGCTAGAATAAGTTCAAGATTAATGGTTTCTCTATCTGCTTCAGGATCTACCTTGTTATGAACATGGATAATATTATCGTCGTTAAATTCTCTAATTACTTGGCAAATGGCGTCGCATTCTCTGATGTGTGAAAGGAATTGGTTACCAAGACCCTCGCCTTGTGAGGCGCCTTTAACCAAGCCGGCAATATCCACAAACTCAATGGCCGTGGGGATAATCTTTTTAGGTTGGGAGATTTTAGCCAATTCGTTAAGACGATGATCCGGGACAGCTACCAATCCGACATTGGGTTCAATGGTACAAAAAGGATAATTGGCAGCTTCAGCTTGTTTTTTAGTTAAGGCGGTAAAGAGAGTGGATTTACCGACATTTGGTAAACCGACAATACCAATGGATAAAGGCATAAGGGGTTATTGTTTATTAGATTATTTAATAATCTGTTTAAGGGTTATGTATTATTAGGATAGGTAAAAAAAGAGTTTTTGTCCAGGAGATTAGTTTTTATTTAAAATAATCCATAATTGATATATTGACTAAATATTTAACCAGTGTTATTATTTCCATAGCTGACTACTTAAAGTTAGCGGTTCTTGAGGCTACTATGCCTCGTTATGTTTTGGAGCGGTAGTTCAGTTGGTTAGAATGCTGCCCTGTCACGGCAGAGGTCGCGGGTTCGAGTCCCGTCCGCTCCGCAATTTAGACTAAGAAATTTTGATTCTCTATTTCCCTTAAAAATGAGAAAATAAAAAACCGCATCTTATATAATCTTAGATACGGTTTAAGTTGTTTAACTAAAGTGTACATGAATCACTGGAAGTCGTTAATAAATTTTTCCAAGCTTTCTTTTGTCGATAAGTGACCACCTGCAAGCATTATTGTTCCCAACTCAAGTGCAGCGTGATCCCTGGTTTCTTCATGTTTAGATAAATCTGATACAAATGATGCCCAACAATTATTTAAGTTACCTTCTTCAATATGTTCCAGGGCTCTTTTTTTAGCCCCTTCCAGGTGTTCTTTTCTAGTTTGGCTTGACGACATGTTTTGCTCCATTTTTAATTATTGAATAATTTACAGATTCTCTGAATAATTTCTGAAATTCAGTAAATTATTCAATAATCAATTTAGTTGTCAAAAAACTAAGATTGTTTACTATATTATACAAATATAAAATTGTCAATAGATTCTGCTGAATTTAAGCTTGAAGTGTAATTAATATAATAAATACCAGTTATAATGTCTGATGAATGTATCTAATGAACGAATAGTCAAGGCGATATATTTATAGAACCCTAGAAACTATTTTACTTTGTTTGAAAAAGGTTATAATCTCGTCTACTACGCTTCTTAATCATTAAGTTAGATATCAATTAGATTTTTTAAAGGTAAAAAAAGAACCGCTGGGCTTACCATGCGGTTCTGTTACTTAGAGATTATTTATTTTATTTCTCGGAGTATAAATGTTAGAAAAATTAGGCAACTTGAAAGAAAAAAGTTTGCGCTATCCGTTAAGAAAAGATTAATTAGGAGTTGCCATGTCTTGGGCTCGGGTGAGGACATCATCCCTGTGAATATACTTAAGAAGAGAAGACCACCTATACCAACGTATATTATTACTAATAAATATAAACTGATACTGTTAAGCACTTTTGATATTTTTTCCCATGTGCTTTCTTCCTTCTGATTTGTGTCCGAACTCCAAAACCCCTCTTCAGGTTTAAAGCGATGAATAGAACATTCTACTTTTGCTGTGGGGTAGAGTTTTTTAACTGCTGAACCTACGTCTTTTGCAAGTTTTTGAAGAATTTTTGTAGTTCTTTTTGGCTTATTAAAGACTTCTATCTCGACGATTATTTCATTACCCAGTCCATACTTCATGGAGTCGGGTGGGAATAAGCACGTCATGTCGTTTTCGTCTTTGAGTTCCATTTCAGGAATCTCTATTACCGCCGCAACGATCTTTTTATGAAGAGTGTTGAGTTCTTCTTCGCTTTGACCATCCTTTAAGCACCATACTTTAATTATTGGCATTTCTGCTCCTTTTTTGATTAATTGTTTAACTTATTATTTTTTTACTCCTGCACTAACTGCTTAATATATGCTGTATCTTTAGCATATCCATTAGCGCAGAAGTAATACACTAATTTATAACAAACCTCGTCCCTAATTTCTTGTGGAGTATTAATAACATCGAATGCTTCCATGAGCTTATTAAAGGGAGGATAGTCCTCAGTTCCTTCCGATTCGGGTATTTGAGGTACTATCGAGAACATTAGCTTATTAAAGCTATAGTTTGGAGAAGTACCATCTGTTTCTTCTTCAAAGCCTTTACCTTGAATTAGAAGCTGCACCCAATTAGTAAAGCCTGAAGGAGAAGTTACTAACAGATCATATACTTTTTCAATTACTACTTCATTAAACATTTCTTTTATCTGATCGTATTCTTTATTCAGCTCCAAGTTATAGTAATTGAAGAAGTTGTTATAGAAAAATCCTAGATGAAGCATTGGTACTTCGTCCAATTTTCTTCTGAATTTTTCTACTAAGAATTGTTTCAATACAATGTCCAGTCCATTCTTTTTATACTTCTCAAACCCGAATACATTAAGAGAGGTGAATGCATTCTCTAACGCATCCTCTAATGAATTTTTAGTAAAGGGTGACAAGAGAGTTTGCATTGTTTTCTTCCTCCACATATAGATCTGGGCTATGACTAAAAAGCCGAGAACGCCAACTATAAGAAATGCTGCAAAAGATCCTTTGTTGAGGGGAAGTAGATTCTCTAATGTTTTTTGGAATCCTTCTGAGAATCCCGCAAACACCGATATAACTAGTAATATAACAGTAAGTATTAATGCAATTTTTCTTTTTCTCATTTTTAGCTTAGATTTAGTTTATGATTAAGAAATAACTCTTTAGGGCTAAAACCTAGAAAATAGAGCTATTTCTTAACCATAAATTATTAAATTGTAAGGAACTAAGCACTATCTTATATAATAGCATATTGTATGGATATTGTCAATAGTGAGGGCTGAATTCAAGCCTGAAGTGCACTTAATATAATAAATACTTATTTTTTAGTTAAACTATTTAAACATTGATTATAATAAAAAGCCGGGTATTTATCCGGCTTTGTTTACTTAGAATCTTTGAACCTTTTCATTTTATAAGATTCTAAAAATTATTTCATCTTGCTCTTCTCTCATCCATTGGTTTATCTTACGCCTCACATATCTTGCTAATACAGCAGTTGAGAAAATATCAACCTTTGCTTTAAGAGCTCTGCTCATTTTTATTGGTGCTTGGTGGCTTATGCTTCTTAGCGTTGTCTTTACCGCTTTGCCGGGTATTTCTTTGGTATTTTCAAGCTTATCCAATAAATCTTCAACCCTAAAAGGATTACGACTGAAAAAGCTATCCTGTATTGGCAAATTTTTTTCTAATTTTTCTAATTTTTTTAATTCTGATAAATACTCCATTGTAATCTCCTTTTTATTTTTATTTTTTGAAGGAAAATTCTCTTTTTTTATACTCTAACGGAAATCTTAAAATATTTCAAGACCTTATGGTAATGTTTACACACGTATTGCACTTTCTCGCCATTTTACCTTATTTTATTCTTTATGCTATAATGAAATCATATTATTATTTAAAACCTATGCTTAATCTTCATCGAGTTAAATTTTCAGACGCTTTTAGGCTGGCCTCCGCTTTTGGGCTAGTTGCCTTGATTCTTTTGTTTATTTTCTCTATTAGCGATATTTTACTGATCTTTTTAACCGCCCTTATTTTAGCTATCGCCCTAGATCGTCCGATTGATAAACTGGTTAAAAGAGGAATACCCCATGCGGCATCCGTTATTTTTATCTACCTTACCTTATTACTGGTTCTTAGTCTTTCTCTATATCTTATCCTTCCGCCTTTGGCTTATGAAATAAGGAGTTTTGCTATTAATTTCCCAGTCCATCTGGAAAAACTATCTGTCTTTAGTGATGACTATTTGGCTTATTCGGATGATGATGTTTCGCAACTCTCTGTTTATATTAAAAATATGTCCGATGTTATGGTTTCCAGTTCTCATACCATCTTTGGGACAGTCTTTAAGATTTTTGGTGGCGCTGCTTCTTTCCTGGCGTTATTCTTTATCGCTTTATTTCTTAACATACAAAGAGACGGTGTAAGGCATTTTATTTATAAGTTACTTTCAGGTAAGCGCAGAGCGTTTGCTTCGCAGTTTTTTGATAAAATACAGAGCAGGGTTAGTAGTTGGCTTTGGGGAAAGACGGTTAGTTCTTTAATTGTTGGTGTTATAATCTTTTTCGGTCTTTTAATAATGGGTACTCCTTACGCTGTTACTTTGGCTATTTTAGCAGTGCTACTTAACTTCATACCTTTTGCCGGTCCGGCAGTAGCTGCCATTCCCGCTATTTTATTATCCTTTATTATTTCTCCTTTTCACGCTTTAGCCGCTGCCCTTTTATATTTTGTGGCTAACGGGATTATTGAGAGCTTTGTAATAGTCCCGCTCTTTATGAAAAAGGCGATTAAGATGAATCCCGCTCTTTTGATTCTGTTTGTTCTGATTGGTGGGAAGTTGGGTGGTTTACTTGGTATTATAATTTCCATACCATTAGCGGCTATTGTTTTTCTGATTATTGAAGAATATCTCGGGAAAGATGTTAGTGATTAATTTAAGTCTTATAATATAATTATAATTATAATTTAATGTTTAGTGTTTTAAAAAAATCGGATTAATGATCCGATTTTTTTAACCTTGTTTAATTTTTACTTCTTACTGCTTAAGAGCAATATCAAATAGGGAAAGCATAACTATAGCAGTTACGATAATCCCTGCTAAAAAACCAGACAAGGAAGATGCAATAACTTTACCCAACTTATGTCTGAACTTTCTGCTCTCGTTAGAGTAGAAGTCAGCGGCAATTTTTGCTACGACCATATATTTAAAATTAATAAAAATTATACCCTTATTATATCATTTTTAATTTAGACACGCAAGAGCCTTGGCTGATTTTTAGAAAAATGGTATAATTTGTTATATAATTGATGTATTTTATGAATCATATTAAGCCTCTAAGAAAAAAGTATCATGGACAAACAGCCGGCTCTCTTATGACCTTAAGAGTTCCGATTTTTGACGTTGATTACAAGATAGCAGATATTCATAGCTTCTTGTCTAAACATTGGAAAAAATACGATAGCTTAGTCTATGTCTATTTTATTGATAATAACCATTACCTTAAAGGCGTTATGTCGGTTAAAGAAATTTTCCGTCATAACCTCTCTCGTTCGGTGGAGTCGGTGATGAATAAAAATACTAAGGGCGTTTTACCTACTACTAATAAAGAACAAGTTGCCCTTATGGCCTTATCTCATGGTATTAAAGCCGTACCAGTGGTTGATGGGCAAAAGAAACTATTAGGCGTAGTTACGATTGATGCCCTTCTAGAAACATTACACGCCGAAGGAGTGGAGAATCTTTTAAGAGTTGGAGGTGTGGATCATCAAAATATTTATGATAACATTTTTCGTTTATCCATCTGGACTTCGGTTAAGCATCGCCTACCTTGGTTGTTAATTGGTTTAATGGGAGGTATTGGGGCAGCGGGAATTATTGGCTCTTTTGAGGAAACCTTGGTTAACAATCTAGTTTTAGCCTCTTTTATTCCTTTGGTAGTCTATATCTCCGCAGCCGTGGGTGCGCAAATGCAGACTTTAATGATTAGAGATATGTCAGTTAATCATAAGCTTAAGTTTTTTAAATATTTCTTTAGACAAGGACTAGTGGTTTTAATAATGGGAATAATAATTTCTTTGGTTATGTATTTTTTTGGGAATCTTTGGTATGGACAAGCAATGATTATGGCAGTGATTAGTGCGGCTATCTTTTGTGCCATGATTTCTTCCTTGTTTATGGGTTTAATCATTCCCTACCTTTTCGGCAAGTTCCGTTTTGATCCCGCTAACGCCAGTGGCCCGATAGGTACGATTATCCAAGACATCTTAAGTGTAGTGATTTATCTTAGTATTGCTTCAGCGCTTTTGAACTAAAGAGATTAGATTAAGAGCTAATTAGGTTGGGAACAATTAAATCAAGAAAAATTAAATCAGGAGTAATTAAATTAAAGATAATAAATTAAGAATATAAATTAATTAGAATCTACACCAATCGCCTCTGAGACGGATTTATAACCGTCTTTTTTAATAAGGTAAGCTAATTCTCGGTTAATTTGAGAAACTACTTGTGGTCCCTGATAGATCATACCGGTTATCATCTGCAATAAAGAAGCGCCTGCTCGTATTTTTTCATAAGCGTCTTGTCCGGAAAAAATTCCCCCACAACCGATTATTATAAATTTTTTGCCAGCTAGCTTATATATCCTGGCGATTAGCTCGGTGGAAAGTTTAGCTAGAGGCTTGCCACTAAGCCCTCCAACCTCTGGAATAGCTGATGAACCGTTTTTTAACCCCTCTCTGTTCTTTAGTAGATTAGAACAAATAAAACCGGTTAGGTTATAGTCTTCGGCTATTTTAATTATTCCTCTAAGATCATCTTCGTCTATTTGGGCGGATAGTTTTAAGAAAATTGGTTTTTTGAAATTATTATTGTTATTATTATTTTCTTGTGTTTTTGTTCTTTCTCCAAATAAGGCGAACATAAGTTTTTCAAGTCTTTGAGGTTTTAAGAAACTTTCTCCACCAAAGGCATTAGGACAACTTAGATTAATGGTAAGGTAGTCGCCTAGCTGTGTAGTCATTATTTTCTCATAACTTATTTTAAAATCATTTATGGCTTCTTGAGTTTCAGCGTTAGCCTGACAATTAGTAGCTGCTAAACTTAAGCCAATCGGCAAAGAAGATTTTTTGTTCTTTATATTTCCAAGAACTCGATCAACGCCTTGTCCATTAAGACCTAAGTTTACAACTAAGCTTTTTAATTTTTTAAGTCGCCAAAGTCTTTTACCGGGATTGCCGGTACAAGCTTGGGCGGTGATGGAACCTATTTCCGCAAAACCAAAACCAACACTTTGAAGTAAATTAACAAGTACACCGTTTTTATCAAAACCGGCAGCCAAGCCGATCGGATTTTTAAAGTTTATTCCGCCAATATTTTGTTCAAGGGTTTTATTATGAAAGACAAGAAATTTTGATAATATCTTTTTGGCAATTTTTGAATTACCTAAAAAGGTCCCAAAGGACATCATAAAATTATGTACCTTTTCTTCGTCAAAAAGAAAGAAGATTGGTTTTATAACTCTAGAGTAAAGCCAAGATAAGATAATAATTTTAAGAGGTTGTTGGTATGGGGTTTTCATATAAGGTTTACAAAGATTTAAATAATCTTTGGGGCTATTTGAATAAAAAATCAAGGAATTATTATTAAGAGATTTTTACTTTTTTGTCTATATATGTTAGTATATATTTGTTATTTAATCAACTATTTTAATTATATGCCATTTTTTAAAAAATCCTCTATTAAAACTATTATTAACCCTAAAAGAGGATTTACTTTAATAGAGTTATTGGTAGTTATAGCCGTTATCGGGATTGTTTCAACTCTGGCTGTGGTGGCTTTAAATAATTCAAGAGCTAGTGCCAGAGACGCTAAGAGAATTTCCGACTTAAGACAAATTTCCTCAGCCCTTGAGCTTTATTATGCTAATAACCAACAATACCCGGCCTCTCTTAATTTTGGTGAGCCTTTGTCTGATGGAGAATTTGTCTACATGGAAAGCTTACCCAGTAACCCAACTCCTCGTACAGACGGTAATTGCCCTGATCTTGATTATTCCTACTATTCTTTGGGTAATGATTATTCCATTACGACTTGTTTGGGTTCACCTACACAACAAGCCAGTGTTTCAGCTTCACCTAGCTTTTCTTTGTCTTCTGCCGGAGATTTTCTTTGCGGGCAAATGATTTTTGATAGAGATGGTTATAATTATCCAACAGTACAGATTGGAGGGCAATGTTGGTTGGCCGAGAACTTAAAAACCAAAACCAAGGCTAATGGTGTTGCTTTAAGTAATCTATATAACGGTTCGGAAAGAGATTGTATAGCCTTGGGTGATGTAAGGGGTACGGAAGAAGATTGTTCGGCCGGTTATACTCTTTATTCTTGGGCAGCGTCTATGGACTTTGCTCCTTCTTGTAATTTAAACGATTGCCAAGCCAGTATTACTAGTCCGCACCAAGGTATTTGTCCAGATGGTTGGCATCTGCCGACAGATGATGAATGGCATACCTTGGAAATGTTTTTAAAGGATCCTGCTTCTACTTGTAACCCAACTCGTCCTGCTCATTGGCAATGTGGACCAGCTGGCGATAAGATGAAAGTTGGCGGTTCCGCTGGTTTTAACGGTATTATGGCTGGCAAAAGAGATACATTAGGGGATACTTTTGCTGCCAGACGAGAAGGAGCTCATTTTTGGTCTGCCAGCCAAAAACCAGATGATCCGCAAAACGGTGCTTTTCTTCGTTTAATGTGGCGTTCGGAAACCGGTGGTTGGGTTACTAATACGGTTGGTAGGACTGGTTTTGAAAAAAGAGACGGCTTATCTGTTCGTTGTGTTAAAAACTAGAGATTATTTTCTTTAGAGATTATTTCCTACTATTTTGATTAATTAAAACTCCCAAGAAAGTTATTACCAAAATAATATTTTTTATAATATACTGCCCGAAAAAGCTAGGTACTAAAGGAGCGTCCCAAGCGCTTTTTGGCAAAAGAACAAGAGGTCCGGTGGTGGTAATAATGTGAATTATAAAAAGGTAGGTTACAAACTTCGTCATTTTTGGTATTAAGAACAATATACCAATAATAACTTCAAAAAAACCATAAAGGATAAGAAAGAGGTTAAAGTCCATTATGTTTATAGTGGCGTAAAAAAGCTCTTCTACTGCTCCCTCGGCCGGGGATACTCCAAAGATCTTTAAGGCTCCAAACCAAATATAAATCAGAGCCAAACCAACCCTAGCGGCTTTTTCATAATGAGAAAAATTAAGTTTTTTAATTATTTTTTCCAGCATATTTTTAACATCTTAGTTTAGTATTATTAGCTACTGTCTATTATACAACAAACTTTTGTTTGGAGCTATTTTTTAAAAGATATATTAAAGATATATTTATGCGCTTATCTAAGGCTTATTTTTGCTCTGTTTTTTTATTTTAGGCTGTGCTATAATGGCTTTATATGAAAACTGCTTATTCTCTTATTACCAAAGACATTATTCTTGATGAGCGGACAGTTAGGCCGCTTAAAGAATATATCTTAAAGATTAAGGACATGCCGTCCGATGACCGACCTAGGGAGAGGTTGGCTAAGCATGGCCCGTCTTCTTTATCTATTGCCGAATTAATGGCAATTATTTTAGGTAATGGCACTAAAAAAGAAGAGGTTATGGCGATGACCGCCAGAATAGTTAAAGAATATGGAGAGAAAGCTTTATCTAATCAGCAAAAGCCTAAGGTTTTGGCTGAAGAGTTGGATATACCCCTTGGTAAAGCTATGCAAATAGTAGCTTGTGCTGAACTTGGACGACGCTTTTTTGATAAACCGAGCCATGGTCCGGTGGTAATAAGAACTGCTAAGGATGTTTATGACTATTTAATAGATCTTCGTAATTTACCAAAAGAACATTTACGAGGTCTTTATCTTAACACTCACCATCGTTTAATCCATGATGAAATTATTTCCATTGGTACAATTAACAGTAATCTAATTCATCCAAGAGAAGTCTTTAAACCGGCAGTGGAGTACGGGGCAGCGGCAGTGGTTTTAGCACATAACCATCCTTCCGGTATAGTAACTCCCAGTAAGGCGGATATAGAGATAACCAATCATGTAATTGCTGCTGGGGAGATTATTGGTATACCATTAGTTGATCATGTTATTATTGGTCCAGATTCCTTTGCCAGTATAGAGGCGGATTATCGTCAAGCCTAAAATAAACTTAAAGTACTATTGTTATTTTAAACTCTCCAAAGCTTATTTAATTTAAAATTAAAATTATGCGCCAGTATCTAATACAAGCGCCCTTCACCTCCATACCTACTAGTTTTACCCAAGGTCTTTTATTAAGAGACGATCCTTCAGATATTTCTTCAAATGAAAGACATTTTTATGATCTTTATCATTTGTTTTTAAATAAGTTTGCACGTTTAACCTATAATGCCTCCTTAAAAGACGAAGAAGCCGAAATCTTAAAAGAAATGCTTAAAGATGTTCTTGAAGCCAAGAAGAGATTAGAAAGAGATTAAGAAAGGCAGTTAAACTATAATTTACTTTAAAATATATTGCCTAAAAAAATATTTTCATATATAATTGAATTTGTTTATTTTTAATATAGTTATTTTTTAAAACATATGAATGAAGAAAAAGAAGTAAAAGAAGTTTCAAATCCTGATTCTTCGTCTCGTTTTTTAATGTGGTTATTTGTGGCTTTAGTGCCAGCGGTGGTTATTGTCTATGCCGTTATGAATCGTCCCAAACCGCAAGATCAGCTTTTGGTTGCAAATAGCAATGAACAAAATGTTATTACTGAAGAAAAATATCGGGATGGTAGATATGAGGTAATTGGTGAATACATTGCTCCAAGCGGACTTGAACAAATTAATGTTTCTGTAGTGTTAAATGATGGAGTTATTACTGAGTCTGAAGTAGGGGCTTTATCCGGTCATCCGGTTTCTCTTAAATTACAAGAAGCTTTTATCGGTGGACATAATGAAGAAGTGGTTGGTAGAAACATTGATGAAGTTAATTTGGGTGTTATTGCCGGTTCTTCCTTAACTCCTCGTGGTTTTAATGATGCTTTGGAAAAGATTAAAGCTGAAGCTGCTTTGTAATCATTATTTTTGTATTATTTTTTGCTTATTGATTTTTATCTTTTTACTTAATGGAATATTCTTCACATAATTTCTCTGCTATCGGTACTGACTGGACTATTGATCTGCCTTCTAATCTTTCTGCGGCTGAACAAAGTTCTTTAGTGGAAAAATTAAAAGACAGACTTGAGCTTTTTGATTTTACTTATTCTCGTTTTAGGGCAGATTCAATTATTACTCTTTGGTCCAAAAAGGCCGGGCAATATCCTTTACCAGATGATGCCGGGCCTCTTTTGGCTTTATATGAAAAAGTATATTCTTTAACGGATGGCTTAGTTAATCCTTTAATTGGCAAAACCATTGCTTCGGCCGGTTATGACGCTAATTATTCTTTACGTGCATCTTCTGTTTTAGAAGAAACCCCTTCTTGGGAAGATGTTTTATCTATTGATAAAGACTCCATTACTTTTAAAAAACCGGCGATACTTGATTTAGGGGCAGCTGGCAAAGGCTATGCCATTGATCTTTTGTCTGACATATTGACTGAACATGGGCTTGAATCTTTTATGATTAACGCCGGTGGAGATATTTTTCGTAAGGAAGAAACCGATAGTGTGGTACGGGTTGGCTTAGAAGATCCCCAAGATTCTTCCAAGGTAATTGGGGTAGCATCTTTACATAACGGCAGTCTTTGTGCCTCAGCCGGTAATCGTCGGGCCTGGCCAGGTTTTCATCATATTATTAACCCGAAAACTAAAAAGTCTCCCCAAGATATTATAGCGGTTTGGGTTTCGGCCGAAACAGCCGCTTTAGCGGATATTTTAGCTACTGCTCTTTTCTTTTGTCCCCCAGAAAAACTTAAGACGACATATGATTTTGAATATGTTATAATTGGAAAAGATCGCTCGGTAAAATATTCCACTAATTTTAAGGGTGAGTTGTTTTTAAAATAGTTATAATAGTCATAATTTTAAGATTAAGATATTGGTATTCTTAAGGTAATTTCTTAAAAGGTTTTTATGTTAAAGGCCATAGATTCTTTTGTTAACCAAATAACCATGTATCGCCTGGTTTTGTATGGACTGGTTATTTTAGCTACCTTATCTGTTATTCTCGGTTTTCTTAATGTGTTGCCTTACTCCGGTTTTGAACTTTTAACTTCTTTACTTATTCTTTCTTTAGTTTGTTTTCTTGCCACCAAGATCCTTTCTCGTTTTTATAATGTTGAATCTTCAGTCATTACGGCTTTAATCCTCTTTTTTATTTTTGAACCATCCATTGAAAAAACCGGACTTTTAACTTTGGCAGCTATTGGTTTAACGGCTGTTTTAAGTCGTTATATTTTAGCTTGGCGCGGAAAACATATCTTTAATCCGGCAGCTTTAGCGGCGGTAATTTTTGGTTTAACTGGTAGCGGTTTGGCAGTTTGGTGGGTTGGTAGCGAATTTTTATTATTGCCTTCTCTTATTTTGGGCTTTTTGGTAACTAAAAAGATTAGACGAGCTTCTTTGGTTTCATCTTTCATTATTACCGCTACGGTTGTTATGTTAGTCATTACTTACTTCTCCGGTTATTCTCTAGTTGAAGCTCTAAGGGTTATCTTGTTCTCTTGGCCTCTTATTTTCTTTGCGACCATTATGTTAACTGAACCTCTAACTACACCGCCTCGTAAAGAAACTCAGTTAGCCTACGGGGTAATTGTTGGTTCGCTTTTTTCCGCCCAGTTTCATTTTGGTCCGATTTATCCGACACCGGAGTTAGCTTTGGTTATAGGTAATATTTTTTCTTTTATTGTAAGCAATAAGGGACGATTTAATTTAAGATTGCGTCAAATAGTTAACCTAACACCCTCCATTAAAGAGTTTGTTTTTAGCCCAGATAAGCCTTTGGTTTTTTTATCGGGGCAATACATGGAATTTACGGTTCAGCCCAAGGGAGCAGATAACCGCGGTAATCGTCGTTATTTTACCTTAGCCTCTTCCCCAACCGAACAAGAAGCCAGGCTAGGTATTCGCTATAATCAACCCAGTAGTTCTTTTAAGGAAAAATTAAAATCTCTTAAACCAGGAGACAGAGTAGTGGCTACCCAGGCAATGGGTGATTTTATTTTACCAAAAGATTTATCCACCCCAATGATCTGGCTGGCTGGTGGTATAGGGATTACTCCTTTTCGTAGTATGGCTAAGTTTGTTTGTGATAATAAACAAACTCTGGATTGCTACCTTTTTTATCTGGCAGCTCAGCAAGAAGATTTTGTTTATAGGGAAATTTTTGAAGAAGCGGCTAGTTATGGTCTTAAAACTTTTTACCTTGAAAGTACTAAGGACAAGCCTTTTGATTTTTCTCATTTAAGCGATTATGTTAAAGATTATGAAAAAAGGTTATTCTATATTTCCGGGCCTAATGGTTTAGTAGAGAGTTTTTCATCAGCGATTATTAAGAATGGTGTGTCCGGCAAACAAGTTATTAAGGATTATTTCCCTGGTTTTTAATTACCTTAAATATTATGTCTACTGCGGCTAAACAGATAAAAGACAACTGTCTTTATTGCGGTAATAATCCGGTATCTCATCACTGGACTTGGTTTAATGAAACAATGGCTGTAATCTTTAATCCCCTTATTGCCTTCTTAACGGATAATTTTTTAATGCAAAGATTTAATCGTCTTTTTGATCATATTTTTTCTTTAGTTGGGAAAATTTTAGAAAAAGCCGGCTTTCTTTCTTACGTAAAAGAAAGACCAAATAAATTAAGTCATAGAACAGAAGTTTTATGGGATGAAGCGGATAGTCGCGGCTGGCGTTTTGAGCGGTTAATTTTTTTTGGGAAAGACCTAGACTATTACCGAGTTTTTGTTAAAAACGATCATCCAATTCTTTTTTCCGGATTACCAAGACCGCATTATATGCCGGGACTAGGAGATTGGTGGATAGATGATAAATACCTTGTTAAGAAGGTATTATCAGCTAAAGGCCTACCAATACCAAAAGGTGGAGGGTTTAGTAACTATAATTCATTGTTAAGAGTTTTTAAGAAATTAGATAAGCCAGTAATTATTAAACCAAGATTGGGATCAAGGGGTAGACATACTACGACTTTTATAAATTCTGAAGAAGAGTTGTTTAAGGCCTATAAAAGAGCTAAACAACTTTGTTATTGGGTAATTATGGAAGAACACCTAATAGGTGATGTCTATCGCGGTACTATGATAGGTAGTAAGTTAGTTGGAGTATTAAGTGGTAATCCACCAAGAATCACCGGAGATGGCCAAAGCACTATCCTACAACTAATTGATCTTAAAAACCAAAACAGACACGAGGGAGTTAGTGTTTTTGTTCCCTCAGATTATACTAAAGAGTTTTTAAAAAAAATCGGTTATAATCTTAATTCAGTTTTACCTATGGGTACAACCATTGACCTAACCGAAAAGATAGGTGTTTCATATGGAGGCTCAAGTGCTGAAGTAACACAACAAACGCATCCTAAGATTAAAGATATTCTAGAACAGGCGGCTAAAGCTATTGGTGACCCGATGATTGGCTTTGATTTTATTATAAAAGACATTAGCGCTGACCCGGATAACCAAAAATGGGGAATTATTGAATGTAATGGATTGCCCTTTATAAACCTACATCATGACCCAATAGAAGGACCACCCATTAACGCAGCCGCTGCAGTCTGGGATTTTGTAGAAAACAATCTTAATTATTATTAATATAATTGCTTAAAACAACCCTAAATGGTATCATAATAATATAGATAAATTGCCTTTTAAAAGAGTATTTTTAGCTTCAATTTTAGTCATACTGTGATGCTATATAAAAATAAAGAGAATCAAGAAAAAAAGAAAACACCTCAACCATTTGAGGTGTTTAATAGTGGGTTAAATATTGAGTTAAATAGTATGTTAAATAGAAACTTAAACACTAGATTATACAGCAGCAAAGCCTTTACTACACAATATAATAAAACAGCAAAAGCCTTCACCCTCATTGAACTATTAGTAGTTATAGCCATCATAGGTATATTATCCACTCTAGTAATAGTAGCTCTAGGCAATTCACGAGCAGGTGCCAGAGACGCTAAAAGACTAAATGATCTAAAAGCCATGGCTAATGCTCTAGAGCTATATTATGCAGATAATAACTCATACCCTGAAGCAGATAACTTTTCTCCTGGAGCTACTTTTGAAGCCGGTGGAGTAGTTTATATGGGCAAAGTACCCAATAACCCTACTCCTCATACAGACGGAGGTTGTCCAGATAATGATTATACTTATACTCAAATAGAATCAGGACAAAGTTACATTATCTCAACTTGTCTTGGTACTCCAGCAGATAATTCTCCTTATCCTTCCTCAACTGCTGTTTCATACTCTCCCTCAGGTATGTTTCAATGTGGACAGAACATGGAAGACTTAAGAGATAATAAAACTTATCAAACTGTCCAAATTGGTAACCAATGTTGGATGAAAGAAAACTTAGCTTATCTACCATCAGTTAGTCCATCCACTGCGGGTGACGCTTCAATTCCTTATTACTATGTTTATAATTATCAGGGTACAGATGTTCAGGCAGCTAAAGTCACCGCTAATTACACTACTCATGGGGCTCTCTATAACTGGCCAGCGGCTACCACCGCTTGTCCTATCGGCTGGAAACTTCCTACTGATGAAGAATTTAATGTCTTGGAACAATATACTGTAGCGACGATTGCTAGCACTGCCACCCAATATGCTTGTAATACTTCAGTTACTAGTTGGCCAAGATGTGCGGATAATCTTAATGGAGATCAGGGTGGAACTTTTGGGGTTGGTAAATCTCTAAAGAAAGCTGGACAAGGATCAGGTATTGGAGCTGGCGATGATTTAGTTGGTTTTTCCGCTATGTTATCTGGCTCTCGTGCCACCTCTTCTGGAGGTATTTTTGCTAATATGCCTGTTTACGGCCTTTTTTGGTCAGCCCCGCAGTCTACCTCGACTGAAGCTTGGAGTCGGCTTCTGCTCTCCACTTATTCGACAATCTATCGAGGTGCGCTTAATAAAGCTAGTGGTTATACAGTCCGTTGCCTCAAAGATTCTTAATTATAATTATTTATCATATCCATATTTACTTGGTACGGTAAAGGTGTTTTTATTTAATTGATATAATCTCTTTTAAATGCTATACTTTCTTTGTATTAATTTTATTTCTAAGTTATGGCCAGACGTCGTAAGAAAAAAAGCAGTCCGCTAGATTATATAGCCTTTTCCGGGTTAACCTCTTTAAGTCCTGAAGCTAAAAAGAGCCTCTGGACAGTCTTGTTATTGGCTTTGGGTTTAATCTCTCTTTTAAGTCTTTTTGGTCTTGGGGGTGAGGTTGGTCTTTATTTTGTTAAAATAATGACTTGGTTATCTGGATGGGGTAAGTGGCTTATCCCTTTTCTTTTGTTTTTATCTGCCTGGTTTGTTTACCAAAAAGATACCTACGAGATTACCGCCTTTAACTATCTTGGTATGTTTATTTTCCTTTGGTCTTTCCAAGGTTTATTGCATATCTTTATTGAAGTAGAACAATGGTCTAGTTCTTTGGAAAGCGGTGTTGGTGGGGGAAGATTGGGTTGGTCTTTAGCTGCACTGGTTATTCATTTTTTTGATTTTTGGGTTGGTTTAATCGCTATTATGACTTTGTTTGTTATAGGTTTAATTTTAATGTTCAATACCAATCTATCTACACTCTTTAAGAAAGGTGCTTGGCCGGCTAAAATACTTTTAGCGCCCTTCGGTCTTTTTAGAAGACGCTTAGATAATGACAAAGATGAAGAATCCGAAGATGATGAGGAAGAGATTGAAGATGAACAGCCAGAAATTGAAGAATTAGATGAGAAACAAAGCTTAGATGATTCTTTTAGTTTACGTAGTTTAAGAGATATTATTTCTCCCAGACAAGCGGCGATTGAAAAAGGTAAGGGCGAGAAAGTTAACGAAGGTCGTTGGAAGCCTTCGCATGTTTCCATAGACTTACCTTTAGATCTTTTAGATAGCCGAAACTCTAAACCAACAGCTGGAGATATAAAAAGCAACACTGAGATAATTAAAAGTACTTTAGAGAAGTTTGGTATTCCAGTGGAGATGGGAGATGTTAGTGTTGGTCCAACTGTTACCCAATATACTCTTAAGCCTGATGAAGGAATTAAATTATCAAGGATTACCGCCCTAAACAATGACCTTTCCATGTCCTTAGCCGCCCACCCCGTCCGTATTGAAGCCCCTATTCCGGGTAAGTCTTTAGTTGGTATAGAGGTGCCCAATCGCACAGTGGCGACTGTCGGTTTAAGAGAAATTCTTGAAGCTAAAGAGTTTAAGACTCGTTCCAATAATTTAATGATGGCTCTTGGTAAAGACGTGTCCGGCGAGGTTTGGCTTGATAGTGTTTCTAAAATGCCTCATTTATTGGTAGCTGGTGCCACAGGTTCTGGTAAGTCGGTGATGTTAAATACTATTATAGTAACTCTCCTTTACCAAAATAACCCAGATGATTTAAGGTTTATCATGGTTGACCCTAAAAGAGTGGAATTAACCGTCTATAACGGTCTACCTCATCTTTTAACTCCGGTTATTACTGAAGTTTCAAAAACCATTAACGCCTTAAAGTGGTGTCTTAATGAAATGGACAGGCGTTTTGAAACTTTAGCAGCAGCTCATAAAAGAGATATTGCCGGTTATAATCAGAATGCCAAAGAGAAGATGCCCTACATTGTTTTTATTATAGACGAGTTAGCAGATCTAATGGTAGTAGCCGCTAAAGACATGGAAGCTGGCATCGTTCGTTTATCTCAGATGGCCAGAGCTGTGGGTATTCATTTGGTTTTAGCTACTCAAAGACCCAGCGTTAATGTTATTACTGGTACGATTAAAGCTAACATGTCGGCTCGTATCGCCTTTTCGGTAACTTCGGGTATTGATTCCAGAACTATTCTAGACTCTTTAGGTGCAGAAAAACTTCTAGGTAGAGGAGATATGCTTTTTTCCAACACTTCATTAACTAAACCCAAACGTATCCAGGGTGCTTTAATTAGTGATAAAGAAATTAAAAAGATAGTTGATTACATTAAAGAAAGATCTGGTGAACCTTCATATATTAGCGAAATTGTTGAAAGACAAAAAGTTAAAGGAATGGCCGGTGTTGGTATTGATGGTGGCTCTGACGATGACGATGAATTATTCCAAGAAGCCAAAGAGCTAATTATTAACTCAGGTAAAGCTTCAGCTTCATATCTGCAAAGAAGGTTATCTATTGGTTATGCTCGCGCGGCTAGACTTTTGGACTTACTAGAAGAGTCCGGTATTATTGGGCCATCTAATGGTGCTAAAGCCAGAGAGATAATGGTTAGTAAGGAGGAGTATGAAGCCATAGTAGATCAAGGGGTAGCCGGTGCTAGACTCCATGACCAGGCAAGTTTTAAAGCGCCGGATAACTACTTAGAAGATGATGAAGAATCTAATGAAGACGAGGAAGACGAAGAAGAGGATGAAGAAGAGGATAAAGAAGATGAAGAACAAGAAGAGGAAGAGAAAGAAATTAGTATTAAAAAAGCTGACGTAGAAATAAATGAAGATGACTCTCAATTTGAAGATGATCAAGAAGAAGAGGAAGTTGAAGAGGTTGAGGATGAACAGCCAGAAGAAGATGATTTAGAAGATCTAGAGCAAGAAGTAGATAATAACAAGACTAAAAACAAAGGAAAGGACTCATCTAATAATTCTCCTGATTTTAATAAATACTATTCCAGATAGTTATTGTAGGATAGATAGTGAGATATTGTTAGTTATTAAGATATTGAATGATAAAGGATTAAGAAGATATTAAATTTTATTTTCATATAAAAAAACAATTCCCGAGTTGATCTCAAGAATTGTTTTTTTTGATTCCTAATCTTTTTTACCCCAAGTAAACAGAGCGTAAAGGGCCGACAAACCTACTAGGATGTAGATTACTCTAGCTACAGCTTCGGTTAGAAAGCTTGCAAGATCCCAGCCGGTAAAAAGTCCAACTAGAAGCCAGTTAAGACCTCCGATAATCAATAGGACTTGGGCTAGTCTATTTAAATTCATATGTGTGTTTATTACATTAGTAAAGTATCTGAAATGGCTTCGACCTTTATATCTCAATTATATCACTTTTTTAGACTTTTAGCTACTATCTAGAATAGCTGGAATATTTTATATATTAAGGATAAAATAACTTGGTAATGTATAAAAATTTGTAAAAAGTTATTATATAATTTGGCATTCTTTGATGCTTATAATAAAAAATAACCAATTTACTAAGTAAATCGGTTATTTTTAGGTATTTTTATTAGATTTGGAAGAGCTTTATCCTATGGATTATTTATAGATTATTTTAGAATAATCATACTTTAATTATATCATTTATTTACTATGTTGTCAATAGATAGTTGGTGTTTTTACTTACCCACTGTTTATTCACAGTTTAGTCTTGACACTTTTTTTTATTACTGTATAATAACTCTCATATCTCTATGATGTATTTAAGCAACATATTAAATCCTATAAGTGGCTAGCGCTTTCTTGTTTGTTTGCGTAGAGGCCGCTTAACAAGCGGTTTTTTTGTTCCCTTAAAAGTATTTTGTCCGCTCGCGGAATTGTTACTTCGGTAATAATTCCACGACCGTATAAAATACGGTTACCTTAAAAATTGAACACGCGAATAAAGTAACTGTAATTTTGTAAGTTAAGAGTCCAATTAATGATGATCTGCATTTTTGAAAACAAAGATGTAGGAAAATCTCGTAAGGGTGTATGGTGGATGCCTTGACTCAAGAAGACGATGAAGGACGTAGCAGTCTGCGATAAGCCTCGGTTAGGTGACAAGCAACCTTTGACCCGGGGATTTCCGAATGGGGAAACCTATCCTGTTGAAGACAGGATGTCCGCATGCTGAACACATAGGCATGTGAGACGAGTACTCGGTGAACTGAAACATCTTAGTAGCCGAAGGAAAAGAAAACAAATTTAATCTTTTATCAAGATTGACGATTTTTCGTCTGTTTTGATAAGAGATTGCGATTCCCTGAGTAGTGGCGAGCGAAAGGGGAGCAGCCTAAACCGTTTAGACCATATATACTGGACTCACTTCGGTGAGAAAAGTATGTTGAAGGAATTAGGTCCATATGTTTTTACGGTGTTGTAAGAGTGCCATGATTGCTACCTAATGCGGCAAGACGGCGCTATTGAATTATTAGTCGAAGGAGCTGGAAAGCTCGGCCAAAGACGGTGATAGCCCGGTAGACGAAAATAAGACAGGCGTTGTGATGGCAAATCTTAAGTACTGCGGGACTCGTGAAATTCCGTGGGAAGCAGGGTCGACTATGACCCAAGGCTAAATACTTCTTGAGATCGATAGTGAACTAGTACCGTGAGGGAAAGGTGAAAAGCATCCCGGTGAGGGAGATGAAATAGTATCTGAAACCATATACTTACAAGCAGTCGGAGCCTGTTACCTTCGGGTAATCGGGTGACGGCGTGCCTATTGAAGAATGAGCCAACGAGTTTGTTGTATGCGGCTTGATTAATTCCGTTAAACGGAAGCAGTCATAGTGAAAGCGAGGGTTAACCGCCCGTACTCTTATTTATTAGAAGTGGCAATAATTTGTCCTTACGCAAGTAAGGCTTTGTTGTTCTTCTATTAGATAAGAAGGTCGCATGCACAAGACCCGAAGCCGGGTGATCTAACCATGGCCAGGTTGAACCTTGACGAAAGTCAAGGGGAGGACCGAACCCGTAAGTCGTGCAACACTTTGGGATGAGCTGTGGTTAGCGGAGAAATTCCAATCGAACTCGGCAATAGCTGGTTCTCCTCGAAATAGCTTTAGGGCTAGCCTCGAGCGCTGAACATGGGGGGTAGAGCACTGAATGGGGGTGGGCCGCAAGGTACCTTCTCCAACCAAACTCCGAATACCCATGCGTGTAGCTCGGGAGTCAGACTATGGGCGCTAAGGTCCATCAGTCGAAAGGGAAACAGCCCAGATCGCCATCTAAGGTCCCTAAATATAAACTAAGTGTAAAAGGTGGTGTCGTGACCGCGACAACTAGGAGGTTGGCTTAGAAGCAGCCATCCTTTAAAGATAGCGTAATAGCTCACTAGTCTAGTCGTCTCGCGCCGAAAATGTACCGGGGCTAAGTTTATTACCGAAGATGCGAACTTGTTACTTAGGTAACAAGTGGTAGAGGAGCATTCCAACGCCGCTGAAGTCGTGATGTGAGTCACGGTGGAGGTTTTGGAAGAGAGAATGTTGGCATAAGTAGCATAAAGGCGGGTGAAAACCCCGCCCACCGAAAATCTAAGGGTTCCTGGGCAACGTAAATCGTCCCAGGGTTAGTCGGCCCTAAGGCGAGGCTGCTGTAGTGGCAGCGTAGTCGATGGATGAGCTGGTTAATACTCCAGCACTACTGTAATTTTCCGATGGGGGGACGAAGTCTCAAGGTTCAAGCGTTTCTATGGTATGAACGTTGTTGTCCGCAAGAGCTGATCCAGGCAAATCCGGATCACCAAGCTCAAGCGGTTGACTGAAGACAAAGCTTTCGGGCGGCGTCAATTTGAGCTGAGAGATTTTCCAGAAAAGCCTCTAGGGTTAAGATTATAGTATCCGTACCGTAAACCGACACAGGTAGATGAGGCGAGAAGCCTAAGGTGAACGAGAGAACCCTCGTTAAGGAACTCGGCAAAACAGCGGGCGTAAGTTAGCAATAAGCCCTGCCCCGCGCAAGCGGGGCCGCAGCGAAAGATTTCAAGTGACTGTTTACCAAAAACACAGCTCCCTGCTAACTCGTAAGAGGATGTATAGGGGGTGATGCCTGGCCAGTGTCCGAACGTTAAGAGGAGAGGTTAGCACTTCGGTGCGAAGCTTTGAATCGAAGCGCGGATGAACGCCGGCCGTAACTATAGAAGCTTAGGACGACCCTTTGGGTTTAAGCGTTGTAGTTACGTTAAAAAATCTGACTATATGCTGGAAACTCCCGTTAGACAAGCGGTACTCGGTTAAACACCAGTGAAAATCCGTTTGGTAGGGACAATCAGCAGGAAAGCTAATACTATGTTAAATATACAAAATATTCCGGACCGTATAGGCTATTATTTAGCCGGTTTTACGGACGGAGAAGGTAGTTTTATGGTAGTGGTTCGTAATCGCCCGGATTTTCGGGCCGGTTATAAAGTTTCTCTTTGTTTTAATGTTTCTCAGAAAGAAAGTTATATTCTTTCTCAGTTTAAAAAACATTTAGCTTGCGGAACTTTAAGATCACGACCTGATGGAGTCTGGTATTTTGAAGTTAATAACTTCAAGGCTATCAGTGAAAACATCATTCCTTTTTTTGATCGATTTGGTTTTTTGTCGCAAAACAAGAAAAAGCAATACGCTTTATTTAAGCGAGCGGCTTATATTATAAAAACTGAAACTCATTTGACCTTAGAGGGTTTTCAAAAAATTCTCTTAATACGAAGTCAAATGAATCGTGGTGGAAAAAGAAAAAACTTAGCATCCTCAGAGACTATACGTCAGACCCGTTTACGGGAAGATATAGTCCGACCTTCAGTGAAAGCTGAAGAGCTCAGCAGAAATGTTTGAGCCACTTAACGGCAACGTTAAGGAGTAACAAGATGAACGGTCCTAAGGTTGTGTAATTTTACGAAGGTAAGATTATACAAGGACTGGGACCGTTATCTTAAAGTTCGTTACCTGGCTATAATGAAAGTTGTAGTTGTCCTAAAACACCCAGTAAAATGCGCTAAAATCTTCAAAAGATTTTTGGTACCACTCTCTTTTATGAGACATGGTAAAAATCCGGAAATACACGGAGGCAAGGCGCAGGATTAATTAAATATTAATCCCCAGAGACTTAACACTGGGGTCCTAAGATGTAAGACTAGTATCTGAAGTTAACTAGATTATATTATGGATAAGATAAAGTCCGGGCTTAATAGATAATATTAAGAAGGACCAGAGCGAAATTCCTTGTCGGGTAAGTTCCGACCTGCACGAATGGCATAACAACTTGAAAACTGTCTCAACGAGGGACTCGGCGAAATTACAGGACCGGTAAAGATGCCGGTTAACCATAGCTAGACGAAAAGACCCCGTGAAGCTTTACTACAGCTTGATATTGGGTTAGGGATATATCTGTTCAGAATAGGTGGGAGCCTTCGGGCGCCAGTGAGATACCACCCTGGTATATTTTTAATCCTCACTTCGATCCGTGAATCCGGATAAAGGACAGTATCTGGTGGGTAGTTTGTCTGGGGCGGATGCCTCCTAAAAGGTAACGGAGGCGTTTACAAAGGTTGGCTATCTCGGGATGGAAACCCGGGAGATAGTGTAAAGGCATAAGCCAGCTTTACTGCAAGACCTACAAGTCGCGCAGTTGCGAAAGCAGAACTTAGTGATCCGACCGTGCGAAATAGAACGGCGGAAGCTCATCGGATAAAAGCTACTCCGGGGATAACAGGCTAGTCACGCCCAAGCGTCCACAGCGACGGCGTGGTTCGGCACCTCGATGTCGGCTCGTCGCATCCTGGGGGTGGAGAAGCTCCCAAGGGTTGGGCTGTTCGCCCATTAAAGCGGCACGCGAGCTGGGTTCAGACCGTCGTAAGACAGGTCGGTCTCCTCTCTACTATGGTCGCGGAAATTTGAGAAGGCTCTTCCCTAGTACGAGAGGACCGGGAAGAACGAAGCTCTAGTGTGCCAGTTGTCCTACCAAGGGCATTGCTGGGTAGCTACCTTCGGTTTAGATAAACGCTGAAAGCATCTAAGCGTGAAGCTGTCTTCAAGATTAGATTTCATAGGTTGGTCAGAGACTATGACCTTGATAGGCTCCAGGTGTAAGTCCGGTAACGGATTGAGCCGAGGAGTACTAATAAACCATTAGATTTTCCTACAATTTTGTTTTTAAATCACAGTCTTTATTCGTGTGTCAATTTATAAGAGTTTGATGGCGCCGTCTTGGTGGTTCTTGCGAAGGGGTCACACCTGTTCTCATCTCGAACACAGAAGTTAAGCCCTTCAGCGCCGATGATACTTGGGCCGCCCAAGCCCTGGGAAAGTAGGTCGCCGCCAGGACAGCGCTATTAAACAAAGAAAAACCGCCCAATATGGGTGGTTTTTTTGATTTTATTAAACTTTTTATTGACTTTTTTAGGGAGTGGGTTAGAATTAAATTAAATAAGAACTGGTTTATTTTAAGGATTAAATCTATTTTTAATATTAGTATATGGAGGATACAAAAAATATAAGTCAAGAAGAGAAAACTATCTATCGCAAACACTTCAATGCACGAATGTGGGTAGCTTTTACTATTACGTTATTGTTAGTTATAGCTACAATCCCATTTTCATTTGCTAACAATGCTGATTACCCGGATTATCCGGTAATAATATTCCCTGCCTTATTTATTGGTTTGGGTATTTGGAGCTTATTGTTGTGGGGATATGTGCCTCGAATTTTCTCTCTTTCTGAATATCTTTATAAAAGATCATACCGAATATTTAGATATAGATTTCTACCACTTACTGAAGATGCTGAAATTATAGCTAAACAAAGAATTTATAAAAAAGTAAATCCAATCTGGAATATTCTTATTGCTTTAGGGCTCTTCTTTTGGGGTTATTTACTATATTTATCTGTGATGATATAATCGACTTAACTAAGATATTTAAACGTGCTACCTTGTAACTATTTTTGGGAGATCCCCCTGATCCGGAGTTTTACTTCGGTGATTATAAGAAAACTCGAGTCATGACTCGAGTTTTTCTTTTATTAGATATTGGGAAAAGACTATTTTTAGTTATTCTTAATATTCTCTTCGGTTTGTTTTTTCCAGAGTAGATATCCTGCCAATCCACTGGTCATGATTATTCCAATAATAATGTATTGAATCATTTTTTTCTTGTTATCTCTGGTTTGAGCTAGTAGATTTTTTTGTAGTTCATCATTTTCTACAGTATTATTTATAGCATCTTGGCTATCTGGTCTTTTTATATCTTCCTTATTTCTTGGAGTAAGCCTTATTTTATCTCCTTCGGGTATGGTTAATCCTGTAACAGATAATTTATCTCCCACTTTAAATCCCCCAACAGTTAAACCACTACCCTTGGTTAGATAAACCTCCACCTCGCCTTGTTCATCGATTAAAGTGAGTCTTGGACTTTTCTTGGCCGCTACTTCTCCATTAAAGATTACCAATTTTGGATGAGGAGGGTTTTGTATGCTTTGTGAATTTTCTTCTTGTGGTTGTATGATGTCTCCTTGTCCGATCTTGATAATATCTTTTAGATCCGAGGTTTTAATTCTTGGGCCAACTTGTGTTTCAGATAATGTTCCGGTTATTGATATCCTATCTCCAATAGACATTTCAGGGAAAAGCTTTTTTGAATTATATACCTGATAGATTTCCTTAGCGGTATCCGGCTTAAAATGAAAGTACTGGACACTAAAAGAACCTGGTAGGGCCACTACTGTGCCAGTCATGAGATTTTGGCCGTTTTTGGTGGTCGTCTTAGGGTCTGCAGTCGTGCTTAGGGCATTAGCTTTTCCCGGGGTTGGCGTTTTAGTCCAAGTCCAGCCTGAACCGATAATTATGTAAGATTGTTCTTCTGGGGCATTACTATATGAAACACTGTCTATAATCTCTTGCCCGTATCTTAAAGTTATTGTTTCATTGGCATTACCCAAGGGGATGGGTAGATATTGCGAGGTTAAGACAAAATAAGCACCAGGAGCTATCTCCAGATTTTCGTTAAAACTTTGTCCTTGTTTGTTTTTAGTTGAGATAGACCAACCTAAGAGGTTAACTGTTTGTTCTCCAATATTTTTTAATTCCAACCATTCTTTATCTCCATCCGCCCCCTTGGGGTTGGGAAATATTTCACTTAAACGCAGAGAGGTTGGACCGGTTAAGTTAAGATTTTGCGTATCAGGTCCTCCAGTATGGTTTTGCCCTTTGGCTATATTAATTTTTTTACTAATCATGGACACTCCATATTCTGTCCCAACTGTTAAAATTACCGTATAATTACCAGCTTTAACATAGACATGTTCAGGATGTTTTTCTTCACTAATACTACCGTCTCCGAAGTTCCAGACATAAGATAATTTTCCTCCACCAGAGATAGTGTCTGAGCTATCGAAAGTAATTATTTCTCCATCTTCAATAATCCCAGACCAATTAAAGCCGGCGGTTGGGGGAGTGATAAAGACATTTCTTTTGTTGGGAGTTTGAATCATAGTCCACTGCCAGCTTAGGTTTACTTGTTCCCCGCCTTCGTTTACCATAGCATAACTAAAACCTTCAGCTGTTTCTTTATATGAGACAGTGTGTAGGGCGGTAGATCTCAAGGGTTGATGAAGTTTAATGGTGGCTCCTGAGTTATTTAAATTAAATCCAACGCTTGAGTTAATGGTTAAATAATCTCTGGCTTTAATGGTTTGTCCTTGCTTAAATTCATAGGTAAAGATTCCGCCGATGTCTAGTCGCCAGCCGTTTAAGTTAACAGTTGTTTCTCCTCTGTTATATAGTTCAATAAACTCTTGTCCAGGTAGCTCACTGTCTATACCTATCGGGTTAGGGAATATTTCGCTGATTACTATATCCTTTGTGTAGTCATAGCCTCCAGTTTTTTCTCCTTCGTTTATTTTGGTTATAAGGTTAGGGCCGTTTTTGGTGGGGGTTGAGGTTAGAAAAAAACTTTCTTTATCTGAAGAAGCCTTAAAGCCATCTTCTTGCCTGGCTGTACTAAAACCTTTACCAGCTGCCGGAGCGTTGTCTTCTACTAGGCCGTCATTCCAGTCTCCATAAGTAACCTGATCAATTATCTGGTTAAGTTGATTACGTAAAATAATAATATCTCCACTATTGTTAAGAGCACCTTTTGGTTTATTAATAATATAATAACGATTATTTTCTTCCGCACCGATTAGACCGGTAAGTTTTGTTTTAGCACCAGAGCCGTCTTCAATCGTCCAGTCTGTTAAGTTAACAGGCTCTTGTGTAATGTTATAAAGTTCAATCCACTCATCTTGTCCACTTGGCGGATCGGAGACAAACTCGTTAATAACAATATCTGTTAGTCCGTTATTATTATTAGACTCTTCTTCGTTGTTGCTTTGCTCATTTTCTTCTTCTTGATTTTCTTGCTCATTTTCTTCTTCTTGCTCCTCCTCATTTTCTTCATTTTCACTCTCCTCTTCCTCGTTATTTTCTTCATTAATAATATGAAAATCTAGGCTGTTGTTGTTTGTGTCTTGATAGTTTATTCTCTCTAGCCATTGGTTAGCTCCCGGGTTGATGGGGTAAGCTGAGCCCTCAACTAAGGCGTTTAAAGCTTCTCCCCAACCGACAGCGTCAATAATCGCACCGGTGTTATTGGAGCCAAAGCGCAGAGCTATGGCATTATCATTGGCAATGGTCTGATTTGAAGAAATATCTGCCCCTAGCGATTCGGCAAAACCGTTATTGGCATTTGCCCAAGTGTAGATACCACCCGGTAAAAGCAGCGTCGCTTCGCTCCAGCTAATAATCATTGTGTCGGTTATACCGTTTTTGGTTCGTTTAACCAATCTAAGGCCATTTAAATCCAAGGTTTCGTTAGTGTTATTATAAAAAACCACCGCATCCTGATCTGTTTTACCAGGCCCTCCGGTAATGCGTACTCGGTTAATTAAGAGATCGCCGGGTGAAATGGCTCTAACGATCGGGACAACGATTAAAAGAGCTATGGCAGCTAAGGCTACATAACCCAATAGACGACCAAGAGGTCGTTTCTCTCCAAAATAAAACATAAGATTAATGTTAATGAACGGAGAGATTTTTGGAGAGGTTTTAAGAGGAGAGTTTGTTTTTAAACCAATTAACCCAAGGTATTTCCATGGGGTTAACTTTGTTTTCAAGAGCTAAATAGTATGTTAGCCAACCACCTAATTGCAACATAACCAGGGCTTGGATTAAAGCGTTTGAGCCAACAAGGCTATATGAACAAACAGTAATATTTTGTTTCTTAATAACTTCTTTAGTTAAATCAAGTCGTTTATTGATTCTTTTGTCATTAAGGCTTGATTCAAAAAACAAAGCAGCCAGTCTTTTTTTATTGGAGGACGGATACTTAAGACCTTCCATGGCAAAATGGTTCATTTCGGATAAGACCAAGTAAGAGGCGTAGTTTTTGGCGTTTTCGCACCATTGGTTACGTAGAGTCTTAAGATTACCTTCAAATAATGGACCACCGATTAAAATAGTTTCTTTATCTGATAGCTTTTTTGCCAATTTTTTAATTGAAGAGCTATTATTTTTTAGATCTTTGTTACTTTTTTTAACTTGTTTGATTAAATCTTTTATTTCTTTGTCTGGTAATTTAATTACTCCGAGTTTTTTAAGTATAAGCAAGAAAGAAGCTAAGGAAAGACCAAGTCCGGCACGGGGTTGATTAGATGGATTGGTTTTGGTACTAAAACAAAAACGGGAAATATTGTCTTTTTCGGCTTTTTTAAATAAGGTACTGTTTTTATCTCCGGTTAAAGCCAGTAGTTGAGCACCTCTTTTTTTAGCTTTGTCATAAGCGACTAAGACTTCTTCGGTAGTTCCGGAATAAGAAGAAAGGATGTAGAGAGTTTTTTTATTAACATGACCATTAAGTTCATAACCTGGTTCAATAATTAAGGGGATTTTAAGTTTATTTTGCCAAATTGATTTAATAATCTCCGCTCCAAGATTGGAACCACCCATACCGTTAACAACTATTTTATCTATGTTTTTAACAGAGGGTTTTATGATAAGGTTTTTTTCATCACTAAAAACCGCTGCCATTTGATCCGGCAACTTACTTAAAGATTCTTCAAAGACTGGGAAACGCATTGAGCGCTTGAGAGCGAGAAACATAATATAGATAGTGTAGCGGATTTTAGGAAAGAAATCAAGCTTAGTTGCCTACTTAGATGATTTGTTTTTTTAGGGCTTTATCAAGCTCAACTTCTAAAACAATTTTCTCCCCCTTTCTTCCTTTTCTTTATCAGTAAAAATTCTAACTGTACCATACTCTCCGTCATAGCCGGGTTTAATAGTTAATTTACCCTCTCTTACTCTCTTAATACCTTCGGTAATCTGGGGAAAAGTTTTATTTATAGTTTTAAGATCAGTGTCTAGGAGTATGGTTAGTTCTGATCCTAGCTCTTTCGTCATTGCCTCATAAATCTGTTGAACCTTTTTAGAGAAGCGACTTTTAATATTTAATGATTCAGCGATTATCTTATCCAACTCCACAATTTTTACAAAAGGCGATACCTTTTCTGGTCTTTCTCCTTCTTTTCTGTCTGCTAGTTCTTCAACTCTGTTTAATACCCCAATAACCAACGGCTTATTGCATTTTGGACAAAGATTTTGGTGTTTTTTAGATTCTTTAGGTTCAAAACTTATATTACAAGCCCGATGTCCGTCGTAATGGTACATGCCTTCTTCCGGATAGAACTCTATGGTTTTAATAATTTTTTCTGTTTTTTTGTAGCGGATAATATCATAAATTTCTTGGTAGCTTGGTTCTTTACTTAAAGAAAAAACACTAGCTTCTCTAGCCAAATTAGCTAAAGAGTGGGCGTCTGAAGAAGAAAGCAGGGTAAGGTTATCTAAACCAAAGATTCGCCAATTCATGTCGGGGTCACTGGAAATACCGGTTTCATAGGCATAGATATGTTCAGTTTGTTCATGAAAACATTCTTCTACTGAGTTAAAGCCGGATTTTGAACCAAACATAGAAAACCAAGGAGTCCAGATATGGGCGGGGTAGATTAAGAAATTGGGATCAATGGATAAACAAAGTTTAACTAGAGCAGGGCAGCTCATACCGAGAATAGGTCTTCCGTCTGAACGGATATTGTAGTGTTTATCCAGATAGTCGTTTAAAGTTTTAACCGCTTTAAGGTTAGGAGCGGTAACCATAATGTGTACTCTTCGGGCTTTTCCGCCATCTTTGTATATTAAAGATAATTCGGTAGAGAGAATAAATTTAATGGAGTTGTCTTGAGAGGTTTTTAGCCTATATAATCCCGAAGAGTTAATTTCTTCAAGTTGGTTATTAATATCTCTAAACCAAGCCGGATAGGTAAAGTCACCGGTAGCAATAATATCGATACCCTTAACCCTACAATTAGCTTCAATATTAGGTAGAGTAAGCCTAGGACTGCAGGCCCGGGAATATTTGGAATGGATATGGAGATCTAGAATGTGGTTCATGGGGTTATTGTAGCAAAAAAAGAGGTCAGAGGAAAGGTTTTTATTTAGGGCGATAATCATAAACACCTCAATAGGTTGAGGTGTTTAAGTATTTACCAGGTTATTAATATGGCTTATTAATTATTTCCTATGTTTCTCGCACCGGCAGTTTTTTCCAATAAAAGCTTCAAAATATTCTTTACCGTAATTATAGAAAAGTTCTTCCCCGACTTTAATATTTCGTGTAGCCCTAAATCTTATTCGTTTGGCGTATTGAATTGGTTCGCAGTTGGTTTTAATGCAAGCATGATTAATATAGCGGGCGAGGTTTGAGGGGTTATTACCGTCAATCGTCCAGGTCTTGCCTAAAGCGAACAAGTATTTGCCTTGTTTCTTTTGGGCCTGTTCATCGGTTAACAGAGGTCCTGTATATTCAATGATAAAAGAACCTTTTTTAATGGGTTCTATAACAAATAAACCAAGGCCGGAAGTGCCTCGTTTAACACATAATTTAGCACGTTGATCATTATTAATTGATTTCATAGCTAGCTTTTTTCGTAGTTAAATTTTTTCCTTTTTAATTTCTTTAGTTTTTTGACCTCAACAAATTCTGCTGTTTCATATTTAATTAAGACTCCTTGTGCTAACTTAGCTCCCTTTTTTATACTTATAGATTTATTAGTTGTATTTTTAAATATTAATTGTATTTCATCGTCATCACCACAAAAGAAGGGATCAATGATACCAACAGAATGAGGCATAACTAAACCTGTATGAGTTGGAGTGCTACTACGTGAAACAACTAATAATACATATCCTTTGGGTATAACTAAGGCAACATTGGATGGTATGCTTCGTATTTCATTGGGCTTAATAACTATGTTGGTTCTGCATAAAAAATCAAAGCCAGCTGCCCTTTTTTCGTATTCTGGGAGTGATATATTTTCATCAAAGCGTTTTATTTTAATTTTCATATATCTTCTACTATTATTTTTTAATGGTGTAATGAGCCTTACTCTTTCTTTTTAGTTATAAACATTACAACTAAGGAAGCAATAAATATTGCGATAAAGGTGTAAAGAACCTTCATGAAGGCTTCTTTAGCCATTTCATTGGTAATAACCTCCCAAATTGTTAAGATCGCAATGAATAAGGTAACCAAGGAGAATAGGATCAATAAGATCCCTATAAATTGCTTAATTTTTGACATAGAGTTAAATTAATTATTAATAAATAAATTTTATAGATAACATAAAAACTAACTAAATTTTATCAATATTTAGCTAATTTTACAAGGACATTTATATATTTCTTTAAAAACACTAAGTCTCTTCTCTAAATAAAGGAATTATTTATTTTTATTTACAACCAGCTTCTTCATATATTTTCCCCTAAAGTGATTCACTCCTCTTAATAATTTCTTGTGCTATTTTTCTAAGTGAACGATTTGCATCTATAATGATTACACCTTTTTGTTTTAAATTATTTTCCCATTTGGTTTTCTGACTAAATATCCATTTTTGAACCTCAGTTGTTCGTCCAAATTCATTTATTTCACGAGCTTTAAGTCTTTCACGAAGTATATTTTGGTTTGTTTTTAATAAAAATACTTTATTAAATAATGGGAGTAAATCATCTAGATTTGAGGCGGTTCCACAGTAGAATATGATTCCTTCTGAATTTTTACGAATAAGGCTTTGTAGTCTTTTTTTATTACAGATCCAATCGCTTTGTTTTACATTTTCAAGATTATCATTGTCATAATTTTTAAATGGTTTATTTGTTCCTTTGTGAGTTATGGTAAATAAACCGTTAATATCTTCAATTCCAAATGCTTTGTGGCCAAGTTTATTTAGTTCGTTACAAATGGTAGATTTACCTGTACCAGCAATACCTGTTATTAATATTTGTTTGGCCATATACTATTTATTATTTTAATTTTCATGTTAGGTTTTTTGGTCTTCTGGTTTATTTTCAGCGTTGGTCGTTATTAAAATAATAATCCAGAACTCCCAGCTGTAGGGTAAATATTTTTTCAGGTGATTTTTCAAATATATTTTTTAGTTCAGATTTCTTAATCCACTTAATATCTTTACATTCTTCTTGCTGCGCAATCGGTTCTTTATTTTCAACCCTACAAATAAAAACAAATCCAATCCAAGGTTCCCCGCCTTTTATTTGCTGTTGACAACAGAATGGTTGAAAGGCAAAAGAGCCATCATTTTTTGGAGAATGTGTTTTGGTTTTTATATTAGGAAATATTTCTAAAATTTTTAATCCGGTTTCTTCCAATACCTCTCTATAAAGAGCATCATAAACATTTTCGTATTTATCAATCCAACCAGCCGGAATTTCTAAAGTTCCGGAATACTCAGGATCTTTTTCCGGCTTCCATCTGGTTTGCATCAAAATTTCAGTTTCACCGTTATGCTCTCTTTCTATTATAGCCGAAACAACAGGGAAACAAGTGTTAATTGTATTTATTTCAGTCATATTACTGATTAGTTAATAGTCTGGTAATTAAATATTTTTTAAGATAGTAGCTAAATTTTATCAATATTTAGCCAATTATGCAAATAAAATAGGCTTGTTTTGCTTCTCTTGGTTTTTCTGCTACACTGAAGCTATGATTATTTTTTTATACGGTCCGGACGATTTTCGGGCAAGACGAAAAATTATTGAGCTTAAAGCTAAATTTGTAACCGAAGTGGATTCGGAGGGTTTAAGCGTTTCTTATTTGGACGGGCAGACTGCTACGCTTGAGGTATTTAACGAAATAATCACCCCCAAGTCTTTATTCTCAGATAAGCGCTTAGTGGTTATTGATAATTTACTTCGTAATAAGAATAAAGAGTTTATAACTGAAGCAGCAGATTTTTTTATTAAGGAAAAAGATAGTGAAAATATTTTGGTTGTATATGAAGAAAGTTTTATTGAGAAAAAAACCGGTGGTAAGGTTTCTATTATGAAACCGGGGGCAGGAGATCGTTTATCTCCTCTTAACAAAGCCGAGAAAAAGCTTTTTGATAGCCTTTCCAAAGGACCCTTTGTCCAGCCCTTTATGAAATTATCTGGTAGTGACTTAACTAAGTATCTGGCGGTTTTAGCTAAAGAACAAAAGGTTTCCTTAACCGTACCGGCCGCTAATCTCTTAGTGCGTTTTTTGGGTGATGATCTTTGGCTTTTATCTAATGAACTCTCTAAGTTGTCTGCTTATGTCTTGGCTCAATATAATAAAAAAGAGAAACAAAAGGAGAAACAGACTACGGAAAAAAACCCTTCTTCCCCAATTATCTCCGAAGCTGAAGTTAAAGAACAAACTGGCAAAACTTCTTCTGAAAGTATTTTTTCCCTAACAGATGCTTTAGCTAATCGGCAAAACGCTTTGGCACTAGAGTTTCTTAACCAACAGTTTAAGGCTGGTGTACATCCCCAGTATTTAGTTACTATGATGCTTTGGCAATTTAAGACCTTAGCGATGGTTAGAGAAGCCCTAGATAACGGAGTTTCACAAACCGAGCTTAAAAAGGCTTTAAAGCTTCATCCTTATGTTATTGAAAAAAGTATTAACCAGGTAAGGCGCTTTAGTCTATCTGCTATTAAAAAGGTTATTAACGAATTACTTGAACTTGATCTTAAAAATAAAACCGGCCAAGGAGAACTAAACGTTCTTTTGCCGGTAACGGTAGCTAAGTTTTAGGTAAGAAAAAGTAGTTAATAAACAGTGGTTAATGATAAAAAAATAAGGGCTAAGCCCTTATTTTTATTTCTTACCTAAAGCGGCGTTAAGTTTTTTGTGAAGACGAGACTTCTTCCTGCCGGCTGTATTCTTTTTGATCAAACCGGTTTTAGCGGCTTTATCTAAAGTCTTGGCGGTTTGTCTTAGAAGCTCTTTAGCTCCTTCTTCTCCGGCGGCAATGGCCTTTTTGGTTTTCTTGGTTAAAAGATTAATTTTATCTTTTACCTCAAGGTTAGCGGCCGCTCTTTTCAAACCCTTACGCAGCTCTTTCTTGGCTGATGGTTTATTTGGCATATTATATGATAATAATTAAGCAATACCAGGATTCTAGTATACATAGCAATATTCAGCTGAATATTGAGACTTAAGTTAATAAATTTGTCTAAATTTCTATACTTAGCTTATTTTAACTATATTATAGTTAACTTTTTTTGTCAATATTTCTTGGTCTTATATAGTAAGAGATAAAGTATTTTTAAGTAATTTACGGACTAATTCTGGGTATTGACAGTATTAAAATTATATGTAATAATGATTAATTCTTTAAAAACCAAAAAAACAAAGGAGAATCATCATGGACATTTTAGTGTATTTAATTTCTATTTTGCCGTTTATATTGGTAATACTACTTGTTCTTATAGTAGTTCGTCTTGCGGCTAAATACCGCGTTGTTGTACCAACCAATATGGTTGACATAGTGCAGTCAAGAAGAAATACCACTTCATATGGCACTGGACAAGAAGGTAAGAATGTGTATTTTGCTTGGCCAAGCTGGATACCTCGTATAGGTGTCACAGTTATTAAACTTCCTGTTTCAAACTTCGATCTTTCCCTAAAGGACTACGAAGCATATGATAAGGACAGAGTACCTTTTATGGTTGACGTGACAGCGTTCTTTCGTATTACAGATACAAGAATTGCTGCGCAAAGAGTAAAAAGCGTGGAAGATCTTACTCACCAATTACGCTTAATAGTTCAAGGTGCTGTTCGAAAGGTTCTTGCTTCGGACGTTATTGATGAAGTTATGACACAGCGTTCAAAATTTGGCGAACAGTTTACTGCAGAAGTTAAGGATCAGCTTGTAGAATGGGGAGTTGAATCAGTAAAATTCATGGAATTAATGGATATACGTGACTCCCATGAAAGTAGAGTTATCGCTAATATTATGGCAAAAAAAATATCTCATGTTGAGATGGAGAGCCGTCAAGAAGTAGCGAAAAACAACAAGCAAGCTAGAACTGCAGAAATTGAAGCCGAACAGGTTGTGGACATAAGGAAGCAGGAAGCAGAACAGGCTGTTGGAGAAAGAACAGCTGATAAAGATAAGGCGGTTGGGATTGCTAAAGAAACTTCTAAGCAAGAAGTTTTATCGGCAGAAAAAGTTACCAAAGAAAAGGAGATGCAAGTCAAGAAAGTTGATGAAGTGCAATCTGCAGAGATTAAGAAGGAGAGAGAAATTGTTGCTGCTGAAGAAGACAAGAAGACAAATGTGATTAGAGCTGAAGGACAACTTGAAGCTAAGCGTCATGAAGCTTCCGGTATTCAAGCTGAGGGTACGGCCAGAGCTGAATCTGAAAAATTAATGCAACTTGCTTCAGTTGAAGCCATGATTACGTTGGCGAAAGAAATTGGTGCTAACCCCAATTATCAAACCTACCTTGCTACCCTCGAAGCAATTAAAGCCTACATAGCTGTTGGTAGTAAGCAGGCAGAGGCTTTAAAAAATGCTGACGTTAAAGTCATATCAAATGCAGGTAAGCCAACTGAAGGTTTTAAGGGTGTTATGGATATTTTTTCAAGCCAGGGAGGAGCAGAGCTTGGAGCCATGGTTGAGGCTTTTGCTCAAACACCAACAGGAGAAAAATTCCTTCATAAGTTAGGTGTTGATATGCCAAAACAACCGGTGAGTCAAGAAGAAAAAGATGTTAAAGTTGTTAAAAATTCAACAGAATAAATAGCAATTTTTTAATTTTAAATAAGTATAAAATAAACCATTTGACACGATAAGTACGTCAAATGGTTTTTTATTTATAAAAGTTTAAGATAATCCAGCCCAAGATAGCCAACTTCAACATCTGTCATTTTTCCACTTCGTAGAAGTTCTCTGAATTCCTTAAGAGGCATTATAGTAACTTCGGCAAATTCTTGGTCGTCCAGTGTTTGTTCCTCAGTTTTTTTACAATCTCTAACCACAACACAATACCGGCGCCTGGTGGAATAAGCGCAGTCTAATACTTCCGTCACTAGTTCGGCTTGGCCTGTATAACCGGTTTCTTCTTTTAGTTCCCTTAGAGCCGCTTCCTCGGGTGTTTCTCCTTCATCCATACCTCCTCCGGGCAGTTCGTTGAGAATTTCCTTGGGCCCTGGTCTGAATTGTTTAGCGAGAATAATCTTTTGATCTTCAGTTACTGCTACAATAGCAACGGCTTGACCTTCTTTTTTAATATAAAAATCAACTTCTTGTTCATTAGGCATTTTAAAGATAACTTTTTCAATTTCTTTACCATACTTACTTTTAAAAACAGTTTCCCGAGAGATTTCTTCCCATTCTTTAATTTCCATATAATTGTATTTATTATTATTCTTCTAATAGTAGTTAATAAGTATGCTTTTGTAAAGATTGACAAAGCCGTAAATTAAGACTATGATTTAAGTAGTTTTAAGACTTGTTTAATTCTAAACCTATGGAACCGATAGTGCAAGAAATATTTGAACTAGTAATGATTAAGCTCCGTGAACAGGCAGCTTATACTCGTGATGCTTATAAAGAAGTTGTTATTGAAACCATTGATTATTTTACTGAACGCGGTAAGATCTCTGATGACGATAATCTGGAATTTATTGAAGATCAATTAATGGAGATGTGGGAAAGAGTGGAAGCTAATTTGGATTAAGTATTTTATTTTAAAAATAAAAAACGACCAAAAGGTCGTTTTTTTGTTTGCTTGTATTTATGTTATTTCTGATTCTATTTAATACCCAGATCTTTCTTTCTTTGTACTAATTTATCTAGTATCCCTTTACGGATGCGGATGTTAAGTGGTGTTACTTCTACTAGCTCATCGTCTGAGATGTATTCTAGACTTTCTTCAAGATCCATGGTTTTTGGTGCTTTAAAGTGTTCGCTTACACCGTCTCCTTTGGAGCGCATATTGGTTAGCTGTTTGGCTTTACAAACATTAATCTCTAAATCTCCGCTTCTTGAATGTTGTCCCACTACTTGTCCTTTATAGACAGGGATACCTGGTCCAAAGAAAAGTATGCCTCTGTCTTGGATGTTGAGTAGACCATAGAGGTTGGTAGTACCGTTTTCAAAAGCCACTAAAGAACCTCTTTCTCTTTCCGGCCAAGGAGCAGAATCTTGTTCGTATTTAAGAAAACTGGCGTTAATAATTCCCAAACCTCTGGTGTCGGATAAAAACTCTGAGCGATAGCCGAAAAGACCTCTGGTTGGGATAGTGAATTCCAAGAAAGTAATATTATTCTCCGTACGCATATCTTTCATTTCGCCATGACGACTGCCCAGTTTTTGAATTACCGAGCCGGCATATTCTTCAGGTACTTCCACTAAGACTTGTTCAAAAGGTACCAGGGTTTTATTATCTTGTTTCTTCACAATTACTTGCGGACGTGAAACTTGGAATTCAAAACCTTCTCTACGTAATCTTTCGATTAGGATAGCTAAGTGCAATTCTCCTCTACCGGAAACTGTCCAGCCTTCTCCACTTTTTTCATCAACTCGCAAGGCCATATCGTTCTCCAACTCTTTCATTAATCTTTCTTGGATTTGTCTTGAGGTACTGAACTTACCTTCTTTACCAGCAAAGGGTGAGTCATTAACGGAAAAAACCATTTGAACAGTTGGTTCCTCAATAGTTAAAACCGGTAAGGCTTGGGGATTGTCTGCATCGGCAATAGTTTCCCCGATCATAATGTCTTCCATCCCTGAAATAGCTACGATGTCGCCAGCCAAAGCTTCGGTAGCGTCGTTTCTTTCAAGACCCTGGTAGGTCATTAAAGAAACCAGACGATGGAAACTTGTCTTACCCTCTCTATTTATTCTGGCGATTTTTTGTCCGGCCTTAAGGGTACCGTTATATATTCTGCCGGTAGCTACTCTGCCTTTAAAAGCATCGCCGGTAATGGCGGTGATTAAAAGTTGAAGCGGAGCATCTGGTTGAACTTTTGGTGCGGGAATATTTTTTAAGATAGTTTCAAAAATCGGTGTAATGTCCTTCATCTCGGCTAGATTATCGTCATTGCCAGCCAAACCGTTTTTGGCGGAAGCATAGACAATGGGGAAGTCAATAATCTCATCCGAGGCTCCTAGCTCAACAAAAAGATCAAAGGTTTTATTTAAGGCATAATCAACACGAGCACCAGGTTTATCTATCTTATTAACCACTACGATAATTCGCAGGTTAAGTTCCAAAGCTTTTTTTAAAACAAAACGAGTTTGTGGCATAGGGCCTTCTTTGGCGTCAATTAACAAAAGACAGCCGTCTGCCATTTTTAAGACACGTTCAACTTCACCACCAAAGTCAGCGTGACCAGGGGTGTCAATAATATTTATCTTAGTTTCTTTGTAGATAACTGAAGCGTTTTTAGAAAAAATGGTAATACCACGTTCTTTTTCCAATTCATTGGAATCCATGATCAGTTCACGATCTGCAGTTTCCTTATTAAGACGAGTCTCGGACTGTTTTAATAAAGCATCCACCAAGGTGGTCTTACCGTGGTCTACGTGAGCGATAATGGCGATATTGCGAATAGAGTTCATAGGATTAAAAAAGACTTAAACAAAACATATAAAAAAGCCGCTTTTAAGCGACAGAAGATTTAATGCTTAATATACTTATTACTTTAATTATAGCTTATATTTTAGGGGTTGTCAATGTTATTTGCTATTGACTTTTTTAAGTGTTTTATAGTAGTATGATTTTAAATCAAAAAGGAGTTATTTTGAATTTATTATCAGTTCTTTATTTAGTTCTTTATCAACCCCAACTTGATCCTGGCGTTGACGGTGACATTCAACTTTGCGGATTGATTTTTTTGGTAATAGCTGCTTTGTTGGTAATGGTGGCTTTTGCAGGAAGCTCAGATGATGGTGGCTCAGATGGATGGGGTGATTAATTTATTAAATTTAATGAAGATGAAGGCAGCGCATTCTTATGAGTTGCCTTTTTTATTTCCCCAAAATAAACGCTAACAAAATAAGTCCCATTGCTATTCTGTACCAACCAAAGACGGTAAAGTCATGTTTTTGTATGTAGTTTAATAGGAATTTAATAGCTATAATAGCTGTTATAAAGGCGGTAATTGCCCCCACGGCTATCATTAACCATTCATTGGAGGAAAAACTGAAATCACTTTTATAAAGATCTAAAAAGGTTGCACCCGCCATAGTTGGGACGGCTAAAAGAAAAGAAAACTCCACTATGGTTTTTCTGTTTATTCCTAAAAGTAACCCTCCGATAATCGTAGCCCCTGATCTTGAAACTCCGGGAATAATCGCCAAGGCTTGAAAAAGACCTATCCCAATAGCAGTTTTAGGTTTAATTTCATCGTTATCTTTTTTTCTTTTAAGATGCCATTTTTCAAAAACTATAAGAGCTAGACCTCCGATAATTAAAGCCCAAGCCACTACGGTTAGGTTTTCTAAAAAGACATTTTTAATAATCGGGTAAGCCGCTAATCCGATAAGGGCGGTTGGTATAAAAGCGGTTAAGACTCTTAGGTTGGTTTTTTTATCTTTTAAAAATCTTTTACCATATAAAAACAAAACCGCCAAGATAGCGCCTAACTGGATATAGACCGTAAAGCTTTTAACAAAGTCGGTCATGGTTAAACCCAGGATCTCGGAAGTTATCATTAAATGCCCAGTTGAAGAAATAGGTAAGAACTCGGTAAAGCCCTCAACAATTCCCAAAATAATAGCTTCAAATAGTGTCATATTTTTCTTCTTAGGTATTTATGTTATACTAGCAGTATAACAATTATTAAACAATATGCCAAAACTTACTTTTTTAAAACGTTTCGATCTTGAGGTTATCGCCTTTACGTCCGGTGCTTCGGTTATGACCGTTGAATTGGTTGGATCACGCTTAGTAGCACCATTTTTGGGAGGTTCTTTAGTTGTCTGGACAACTTTAATCGGGGTAATTTTAGCTTGTTTGTCTTTAGGTTATACTATAGGTGGACGTTTGGCAGATAAACAACCCAGTCGTTTAATACTGGCGGTTGTTATGGCCGGAGCGGGCTTGTTAATTGCCGCCGTTAATTGGCAAATAGCTTTAGTGGCGTCTTTTTCTTCTTTAATGATTGACTCTTTCGGCTTAGAATTTGCTTCAATCCTCTCAGCCTTATTCTTATTCGCTCTTCCTAGTATCCTATTGGGCATGATACCCCCTTATGCTATTAAATTAAGACTTACCTCAACTGGACAAACCGGGAAAGTAGCCGGTAATCTATATGCTATCTCAACAGTTGGAAGTATTGTCGGAACCTTTTTAACCGGTTTTTGGTGGGTACCGACTTTCGGTAGTTCAGCTACTTTGTTTGGTGTTAGCTTAGCTCTTTTAATTATTGGCTTCTTATTCTTAGCCTCCTCTCGTTTTTTGCCATATTCTTTAATGATTATCCTGGTCGCTTCAGCTGCCTTTTTCTATGAACCTAACTTTTATTTTAACCGAGACTCCATTAAAAATTTCTATGAAAGTCGTTACAGTACCTTTTTCCTACTGGAAGGTACAGACAGTGAAACAAATAGGCCTGTTTTACAAATTTTAACTTCTCGTTATGTGGCCCAGTCTGGACGTTTTTTAGACGGGGATGATTTACTTTTCCCCTATACTCGTTTTTTTGATCATATTTTTGATCTTAATCCCGAGACAGATAAAGTGTTAATGATAGGTGGTGGAGCTTTTACTTATCCAAATCGTTTTGCCGCCATACATCCGGATAAAGTTATTGAGGTGGTGGAAATAGACCCGTTTTTAACTGAGTTGGCTCAGAAACACTTTAATTTGGAACTAAGAGATAATTTAATTATTCATAATCAAGATGGGAGATTGTTTTTAAATAATAATGAGAAGAAATATGACGCTGTTTTGTTAGACGCTTTTAGTTCCGCGGGTTCAGTACCATTTCAATTAGCTACTACAGAAGCGGTTGAAATGATCTATGATTCTCTTAATGATAACGGAGTGGTAATAGTTAATGTTATAGGTGCCACAGAAGGTAAGTATGCCCGTTTTGTAGAGGCTCAGTTTGCTGTTTATCAAGAAGTTTTTGGGCAGGCCATAGCTTATCCCCTTAAAACAAAAATTAAAGAAAACGAAGGAGAGGGTAAGGATTTAATTAACATTATGATTGTAGCTATTAAGAATCCAGATGAAGCCAATAAGGAACAAAGCCTTGAGCAAGAAAGTTACACTCCAAACCCAGCTCGTGTCTTAACCGATGACTGGGCACCGGTGGATTATTATGTGTCAGGGATATTATAATAATTGGATGATTGTAGTGTTGTAAAAAGTAATTTTTATTTAATTATTAATCTTGCTTTATTACTGATTTTCAGATATAATTTTTTTTACTTTGTTTCATTGTTTTAACCCTTCTGCTTTTATTTAAATATATATTAATCACTCTCTTAACCCTATGTCCGGACACTCCAAATGGGCCACCACCAAACGAGCTAAGGCAGTAGTTGATGCCAAACGCGGTGCGGCTTTTACTAAATTTAGTCGTTTAATTTCTTTAGCTGCTAAGGCGGGCGGTGATCCTGAAACCAATTTTCAGTTGCGTGATGCCATAGATAAGGCTAGGGGAATTAATATGCCCAAAGATAATATAGAAAGAGCCATTAAGCGAGGTACTGGTGAAGACGGTGGTGATACTATTGAAGAGTTGGTTTATGAGGGAATGGGACCTTTGGGAATACAATTTGTTATTAGGGTTTTAACCGACAACCGTAATCGTTCGGCAGCTAATATTCGTCATCTTCTTGCTAAACACGGCGGTTCCCTAGGGGCTGTCTTATGGAACTTTGAACAAAAAAGTGTCTTTTTGATCAGCCGAGAAGCTTTTAGTGCTTTAAAAAAAGACTATGAAGAGTTCTTTTTGGAGGCTATTGAAGCCGGTTTTGATGATATTATTAACGAAGAAGACGGTTTAACGTTATATGGTTCTTCGGCTGATTTTGCTAAACTTAAACAATGGTTAGTGGACATTAATTTAAGTCTTGAATCTTCGGAAATTGAATTTATTGCCAAAGAAAAGATTAAATTAAATGAAGCAGATAAGAAGAAAATTGAGGCTTTTATTGAAGCCCTTGAGGAGGATGACGATATTAGAGATTATGCGAGTAATTTAGATGATTAGATACCTAGTATTTAATTGATTATACATTAATTAAAATTAAGATTAAATTTTTTAAAATGTCTTCAAGAATTATCATGGGCTTTGATCCTGGCTTAGCCGATACCGGTTACGGGATAATTAAAGAAGAGGGCAACAAGCTTACTTGTCTGGCCTATGGCTCTATTATTACTAAGGCTAAAACTTCTTTATCTGAACGTCTAGAAATTATTTACCAAGAAACTTCCAAGCTTTTAAAAAAACATAAGCCGGAATTAGTGGCTGTTGAACAACTGTTTTTTTCTAGAAACGTTTCCACTGCTTTAATTGTTGGACATGCCAGAGGAGTAGTACTCTTAGCCATTGAACAAGCTAACTTGCCTATGATTGAATTTACCCCCAATCAGGTTAAGCAGTCGGTTTCCGCTTATGGTTCGGCTGGTAAGACCCAGGTACAGAAAATGGTTAAAACTCTTTTGGGACTTAAAGAAATACCTAAACCGGACGACGCGGCCGACGCTTTAGCCGTAGCTATTTGCGGACTTAATTCTAGGGAGTACTTAAAAAAGAAATAAGAAGAAAAGAAATAAGAAGATATTTAAAAAATAAATAAGGAAAAGAAAAAGATAAAAAAGATCTCTAAAGCCTTTAGCTGTACACAAAAAGTGTTCAATGACCTTGACTTTTGTTTTTAGGTATGCTATACTTAAAATATATCAGTAAAAGACTTGTGTATAAAATAAAAACAAGTTTTAGATAACTAAACTAAAATAAAAACAAAAAAATGAATAACTCTTTACAAGGTACTCAAGCCCTTACTTGGCGTTCGTACCAATTAATAAGAAAGAAAGCAATGGATCAGGAGCGCAGCTTAGCTGGGCTTGTGATAAGTCTGTCCATTGCTTTTTTTCTTGTCATTACCAGCTCAATGGTGGTCAACAGCTTTATCTCCTCATGGGAGAATAAGCAAACAATACAAGAGAACAGAAGAGAGAACTTGGTGGAAAGTCGTTCTTTGGTTTTAAATATTCAAGAGACTAAATCTCTGGAGTTTTTTTATTTGAATAATAAAAAAGACCTAGTCTCTTAGTATTAAGTTATTTTTAATATATTAAACATATGAGTATTGAGAATATAGAATCAAATTCCTCAACTTTATCTGCCGAGCAGATTAAAGAAAAAACTGAGGCTTTAAAAATGAAAATTAAAGAATTTGATAAAAAGAAAAAAGAGGATGTTAAGAAGCAGATGAATAAAAGAGAAGACGTTATACAAGAAATTAAAGATAATGAATCTTTAATTGAAGAGATGAAGATAAATATGGCTTATTTTGAAGATCTGCAGAAAAACCCAGAATTAGTTAGTGAGGATATTTTAAAAGAATACGAAGAGATTAAAGGCATCTTTAATGATTTAAGTAAGCGCAAAGATGATTTGCAAGGTATGATCAACACCATTGAGGCTAATGATGAAATTATGGGATCGGTTAGAGAAGAAGCTGGAGAGATTAACGAACAAAGGAGTAAAAACGAGAAAATGGGCTTTAAAAGCGAATTTGCGCCGGTTGAGGCTCTTAATGAAATAGAAATTGTTGAGGTTAAAAATGAAGAAGAGTTTGATCAAAACCATTATGAAGCATGGATTAACGGAAAAAAATTACCTGATCTTCCTTCTAGATTTCTTAACTTAAGAAAAGGTTTTTCTAAATACCCTACGGAAATTCAGATTGGTCAAAAATTCATATTTATAGATCCAGATAAACCTGAGGTTAAGTATCCCGAGATTGTTAATGAAAGGGATGATTCAGTTTTATTAAATGGTAGAAAAATTAGAGGTAATGATATTTTATTTAGCGATGGTCATAATATAAGGTTTGATTTGGAAAATGATAAATTCGCTTATTTTAATAAGGAAGGTGATTTTTATGTTAATGATCATCAATGGAGCAAAGGGGCAGATCGTTATGCTAAGTTTGATGCTAAATACAACAATGTTGCTCTTTTCAGATCCAGAGAAGTAATTGTTAATGATAAGCTATGGCAAATGCCTAATAGTGATAAATTTAATAATCTTAATGAACCAACTAGCACCGAATTAAGGATTATTAGTGGTGATTTTAATAAAAACACGGTAGCCGCAGTCATAGATGCAAGACGTAATGTTTTTTCTCTTGATCCTTTAGATAAGGAAGACGAACATAGAAGTGGACAGACAGTTTTAATGGGAGATCTTCATGGTGCCAAGAAACAATGGAATAATAACTGGGACTCAATCAAAAAAATTGTTGTTGATTCCAAAACAGACAGTGTAGCGGTGGTAGCTAACAGAGACAAAATAGAGAATATTATTGTCATTAATGATGTTGAAGTTTCCACTCAAAAACCGATTGCAGAAATAGAGCGCTTTAGGATGGAAGACGGCTCTTTATATATTCAATATAAAACTTCTTTGTCTGGCGAAGTTGTGGCTGAAAAGATAACTTTAACACCAAATGCTCAGGAAGCTTTTAATAATAGAATTAAAGAACAACAAGACGAAGAACTTTTAAAATCTTTAAGAACAGAGATATTGTCCAAGAATGTTAACTTGGAGGATCTTTTAAAGGCTTTACCTGAAAATGAAAAATTAAAAGAAGAATTAAAAAATGCAGAGTCTTCTTCTAATCTTTATTATGAAAAATCCAGTGAGTATAAAGAGAGCAAGGAGCAATTGGAAAAAGATTTAGAAAAAGAAAGAAAGGAAAAGAAAAACAATATGGACGTTTATCAAGAAAAAGTCAGTAATTTACTTTCCATTATTTCTAATTTACCTGAGAAGAAAATCGGTTCAGGCTATTCTTTATCTAAAGAAGACCATGATAAGCTAATTAAGTTATTAAAAGAATAAAGGTATGTTTGGCATTTTCCCTAAAACCATGGATCATTATTTTGGAAATAAAAAGAATGATGATGACAAAGAAAAGATTAAAGAAGAGTCTAAAGAAAGCTCCCAAGATGAAGATAAGAAAGCCTTGTCTGTAGATTCGGATAGTCCAAAAAATTTAAAAAAAGATTCTCAACCTTTTGGTTATCATCCTGGTTCACGTCGTGAACGTGACGAAGATGATACTATGGATTATAGGGATCTTAGCGGTTTATCTGAAAGCAAAGAGGATTAAATAAACTTTATTTATTATTTTATTATATTAATATGATAATTAATGATTTTCAAAATTTAGCCGGTTCTGAAAAATTGAACCCTTATCCTTCATATAATTCTCCAAAGGAGGAGCAAGATCAAGCTCAAAATCAAGATAAAGGTCAAAATAAAGACCGAGGAGATGATTATGAAATGGAAATGCCTTTTGAGCCTAATTATAATGAAGAGCTGGAGGAATAGTAATATATAGCTAGATTCAGACAGAGAGGAAAAATAATTTTAATCCCGCTTCCGTATAACAACTCCCCTTGGGGGGTTGTTTTGCTTTAGGTAAATAGGTTATACTAAGAGAGTTAATTATTTAAGCTTTATAATAGTGATTTTTAGTTTTCAGGTTTTCAGGTTTACTCTAACTTTATTAGTCTTATATGTTTTTGGAAAAATTGGAAATTCATGGTTTTAAATCTTTTGCCGGGAAATATAGTTTAGTTTTCCCGGGAGTTGTTAATGGTAGTGCCCAGGGCATGACGGCTATTGTTGGCCCTAATGGTTCCGGGAAATCAAACATTGCCGATGCTGTGCGTTGGGCCTTGGGCGAACAGAGTATGAAGTCTTTACGAGGTAAGAAATCCGAAGATATTATCTTTTCCGGTTCTGGCAAAAAGGCTCGTTTAAGTTTGGCTGAGGTGACCATGCATTTTAATAACGAAGACGGTCGTGCACCCATAGACTACCGACAATTTACCATTACTCGCCGGCTTTATCGGGATGGAGAAAGTGAATATCTTCTAAACGGACAACGGGTTCGTTTAATGGATATTGAGCTTCTTTTAGCTAAAGCCAATGTCGGACAAAAAACTTACAGTGTAGTCGGACAAGGTACGGTGGAGGGTTTTTTAAGCACCTCTTTAGCAGATAGAAAAGAGTTCTTTGATGAAGCAACCGGTGTTAAGCAGTTTCAGATTAAAAGAGATGATTCTTTAAATAAGTTGCGTTTAAGCCTTGAGCATCTTGGGCAGGCTGAGATGTTAGTGGCTGAAGTTGAACCAAGATTACAACAGCTAACCAGACAAGTGGGACGTTTACGTAAACGGGGTCAGCTGGAGGTTGAACTTAAAGATCTGCAATTGGCTTATTACCGTTCGGTTTGGCATGAACTTAACGATCATTTTACCGAAGGTAATAAAAAACTTTTAGAGCTGGATAAAGCCAAGCAAGTTAAGGATAAAAAACTGGCTGCTGTTACTGCTGAGTTGGTTAGTGCCCAAAGACAGGCCGGGGCTGGTCGTACTTTTGATAAACTTCAACAGGAATTAAGTTCTTGTCAGGCAGAAAAAGAACGTCTTGGCTCGGAGTTGGCTACGGTTAACGCTCGTTTGGAATTATCTTTGGAAAAAGCTGGTAAATTTGACTTGGCCTTTTTCCGTCGCCGCCAAACCGAGTTAACCAGAGAAGAAGCGAGATTAGGCGAAGAAGTTGAAGTTCTATCCAGACAGTTTAGCTCTGAAGAAAAAGAAGTTTTAAATTTGGAAAAAGAACGCCAAAGCTTATCTTCGGCTATTGCGGAAGCTCATAATAAACTAGGAGAGGATGATGTTTCTGGAGGCAATGATTATTTTGTTAATTTAAAAAATCGTCTTAAAAAGACTTTGGAGATATTATACTTAGCTGAGAATGCAAATGATACCGAAGGTATTAAATCCGCTTTGCGAGACTTGCGCCAAGAGTTAACCGAACTTCATGATTTAGCTGATAGAGGTGGTTCTTCGGTTGTTCAGCGTTCTCGAGCCGGTTTAATGGCTTTAACCGATTCCAAAGAAGAAATACTTGAAAAATTACGTTTAGCTAATCGTTCTTTAGCTGTTAGTGGAGAAAGGTTAAGGCTTTTAAAAGAAAGTCGGCAATCTGTAGTTAAAGAGTTGACCTCGGTTTCATCTCGTTTAAAAGAAGACTCAGGACTTGAGCCAGCTTCCTTGGAGGTTAAAAAAGAGCTTGAAAGAGCCATGGCTGAGTCAGATAAGGTTTTAGCCGAGATAAGGACTAAATTAAACGCTTATACAGCTGAACAAGAGAATGAAAGACAACAGCTTTTTACTCTCCAAAACAGTCAGCAAGCCTTGCAAGGTGAGGTTAATGAATTATCTTCTGAATTAAATGAAGCTCGAGTAGACTCAGCTCGTTATGAAACCAAGCTTGAGGATTTGGAGGTTGAGATTAGACAGCAGTTGGGTGGCCTTAAAGAAGTTCGTGAAACAAGACTAAAAGAAGATGTAGACAGGCAAGCCGCTCGTGATAAGATAGCCTCACTTAAGCGACAACTTGAACTGATCGGGGGGCTTGATCCAGAAATTGAGAATGAATACTTAACCACTAAAGAACGTTACGACTTTTTAACCGGACAGATTAATGATTTAATGGAAACTGGCCAATCTTTGGAAAAAGTTGTTGAGGAGCTTGATATGGTAATTAAAGAGCGTTTTGATAAAGCCTTTGCTATTATTGCCAAGAAGTTTCAGGAATACTTTAAAATACTTTTTGATGGTGGGCAGGCTGGTATAGTTAAGGTTATGGTGGACGACCCGTCTTTGGAAGAAAATAATGAAGAAATGAAAAAGGAAGGTGAGGTAACTCATTTGGATGAGACTTTAGCCGCAGTAGCCGAAAGTGAAGTTTCCACTTTATCTGCTAAGAAACTTAAGAGGATTAAGTTCTTACAAAAACATAATGCCACCGGTTTGGCTGGTATTGAAATTACCGCTTGTCCGCCCGGTAAAAAGATTATGTCTATTAGTATGTTATCTGGTGGTGAAAGAGCCTTAACGGCCATTGCTTTAATCGCGGCGATTATTAGTGCCAATCCTTCGCCTTTTGTAGTGTTGGATGAAGTTGACGCTGCTTTGGATGAAGCGAACTCAGAAAGACTGGCCAAGGTCTTGGATGATCTTTCACATAAGACGCAATTTATTGTTATTACTCACAACCGAGCTTCCATGGTACGGGCTTCGGTTTTATATGGAGTTTCCATGCAGGATGATGGAGTCTCTAAATTGCTTAGTATTACCTTAGAAGAAGCCAAATTTAGGAACGCTTAGTTTTGTCTTTATTTTTTCTAATTTTAGCCATATTTTTAGTAATTTTGTTAACTTTTATTTTAGTCTTTTAAAAAGCTTGACATGATTTTAAAAATAACATATTATTATTCTTACTGATTATCTAAATAAGTATATCGCCCATGGCTGAGCTGATATAAACTATTAGAGACAATTTGAAAACACGTTAAAGAAAAAACAGTGATGTGCAGCAGACAAGCTCGTATCCCTGTTTTTTCTTTCACGCTTGGAAGAAAAAAGAACTTTAAAAATTAAGATTTTTGTGCGAACAGGCGCCGATTCTAAATTCGGAAAATTCTATTTTCTATTCCTAACGCTTTTTAAGCGTTACTTGTTATGGACGGTCAAGTAAAAAACCGCCGTTGGAAACCAACCAACTAAAAAATTACATCAGAGAGTTTGATCCTGGCTCAGGATGAACGCTGGCGATGTGTCTAAGGCATGCAAGTCGAACGCGCGTAGCAATACGCGAGTGGCAAACGGGAGAGTAACACATTGGTAACTTACCTTGAAGACGGGTATAGCTCGGAGAAATCCGAGGTAATCCCCGATAGTCATGGGGGGACATAAGTCATTCCCATGTAAATGGTCCGCCGCTTCAAGAGAGGCCTATGTTCTATCAGCTTGTTGGTAAGGTAACGGCTTACCAAGGCTACGACGGATAGCGGGTGTGAGAGCATGACCCGCCTCACTGGGACTGAGAAACTGCCCAGACTCCTACGGGAGGCTGCAGTCAAGAATCTTCCTCAATGGCCGCAAGGCTGAAGGAGCGACATCGCGTGCAGGAGGAAGCCCTTCGGGGTGTAAACTGCTTTTCTCTGGGAAGAAACAATGACGGTACCAGAGGAATAAGGGGTTGCTAAACTCGTAAAATAAAATTTAGCAGTAAACCTTGTATTATCGGAGTGCGACTCTTAACGGTAACGTTAAGATGCATAACTCGGCTTATATGCTGGGAACTCTAACCACGTTAATAATCTGCTGTTTAGTGGTTAGACAATCAGCAGGGAAGTTGTTATGATTCAGTTATGAATATTAGTTTAACACAAAGACAAAGATCAATTGTCATCGGCAATATTTTAGGTGATGGTTATTTGGATTTTAATGGTTTTCGCGGAACCAGGCTTCAAATGAAGCAGTCTAAAAATTATAAAATGTATATTTTTTGGCTTTATCGTGAATTCTTTAATATATGCAAAGATCATCCCAAAGCAAGACCTGATGGTAGTCAATGGTTTTTCGGTACAAGATACCTAGATGAGCTAACAGAATTAAGGCAACGATTTTATAACATTTCAGGTAAAAAAATCGTTCCCAATGAGATCGGTAAAATTTTAACCGACCCTCTTTCTTTAGCTGTTTGGTATATGGACGACGGAACATTGGACTGGAGACTTAAAGATCATTATGCTTTCAGTTTAGCCATCAATTGCTTTTCTCTATCGGAAGCGGCAATGTTATCCAATACATTGCTCTGTAATTTTGATATTAAAACAACTGTGCAAAATCCTTTGTGCAGAGGTAAAAGATATCCAAGATTATACATAGGCAAAACCGGCAGAGATAAATTTTTGTCTTTAATAAAACCTTATATGGTTTCTTGTTTTAACTATAAATTACCTCCTCATAATTAACCCCTCAGAGACTGATCCTTAAGTGGAGAGATAGCGGTACTTCAACTATGTTGAAAATCAATCTGCCGCTATAAAACGCCGGGCATCCTATTTTTATAGGATGGTGATATAGTCCAATTGGCAATATTTATTGGCCAGCAGCAGCGGTAATACGAGTACCCCAAGCGTTATCCGGATTTATTGGGCGTAAAGCGTGCGTAGGCGGTTTATAACATCTCTTGTTAAATCCCAAGGCTCAACCTTGGGGCTGCGGGAGATATGGATAAACTAGAGACTGGGAGAGGCAAGCGGAATTGCTGGTGTAGGGGTTAAATCCGTTAATATCAGCAGGAACACCAAAAGCGAAGGCAGCTTGCTAGAACAGTTCTGACGCTCAGGCACGAAAGCGTGGGGAGCGAAAGGGATTAGATACCCCTGTAGTCCACGCCGTAAACGATGGATGCTGAGCATTGGGAGTTTCGACCCTCTCAGTGCTGTCTATCTAAGTTAACACCTTAAGCATCCCGCCTGGGGAGTACGGCCGCAAGGCTAAAACTCAAAGGAATAGACGGGGACCCGCACAAGCGGTGGAGCATGTGGTTTAATTCGACATTAAGCGAGGAACCTCACCAAGGTTTGACATATAGCTGCAGACCCCTGGAAACAGGGGAGCCTTCGAGGGTGCTATACAGATGCTGCATGGTTGTCGTCAGCTCGTGTTGTGAAATGTACCGTTAAGTCGGGAAACGAGCGCAACCCCTACCCTATGTTTTACGTGTCATAGGGGACTGTCTGCTTTAAGCAGGAGGAAGGTGGGGATGACGTCAAATCAGCATGGTTCTTACACCTTGGGCGACACACGTGCTACAATGGGAAGTACAAAGGGACGCCAAACCGTAAGGTGGAGCAAATCCCAAAAAACTTCTCTCAGTTCGGATTGAGGGCTGCAACTCGCCCTCATGAAGCTGGAATCGCTAGTAAACGCGGATCAGCCATGCCGCGTTGAATACGTTCTCGGGTCTTGTACTCACAATAAAAGCGCCGGGCAGTTTAATGGAGAAGATTGTTTATAACATATCTTCTTATAATCCAAGGAGTTAAAATCTCCTCCTCCGTATCGTCTACGGAGAGTAGTTGAAGGATAGTCGTCAATCGTGAGGTTGGCGGTGAAGGATCCGGAAACAAATTTTAGTCCGACATAAAAACGGTCGCATCGACTTTTGAATAGGTGGTGAGCAAAAGGAAGATGCCAAGCCAAGACCGGTTGGAATGAAAGGAATGGAACATTAAATGACCCCGGGAGATCTTGCGCTGTCTTATTTGTATGTTATTATATAAATAAGTAAAGAAACTTACGCAGCGTAAGAAGTCAGCTGAATCATAGTACCTCGTTTTTCGAGGGAAGGATTCACTCAGTGCATATGGAATTAGAGACAAATTACATTGTCGGTTTGGTTGACGGAGAAGGAAGTTTTACGGTTTACGTAAAAGATCCGGATTCCGTTAAGCAAGTTAAGAGGCGAACAAAAGTTGAGCCGAGATTTTTTATTAAGCTAATTGAGAAAGATAAAGAAATTCTTTTTCAGCTTAAAAAATATTTTGGTTGCGGTAATGTTTATTTTCAAAAAGACAACCGCTTAAATCATCGTAATTGTTATCGCTATGAAGTATCGAATAGACAAGATTTGTTTAATATTATAATTCCTTTTTTCGAAAGTAACGTTTTGAAGTTACGCTCAAAACGTGGTGACTTCGAAATTTTTTGCAGAATTATGAAGATGATACAGAATAAAGATCATCTAACAGATTCTGGCTGGTATAAAATATACCGGCTTAAGCAAAAAATGCATTAGAGCTCGCGTAGTGCGGGAAATCCGCTCGCTACGTGGGAACATCAATTTACAGTTTCGTAAAGATAATCGCCCGTCACACCAAGAGAGTCGGAGGCACCCGAACCCGCTATTGGAGCGGGGAAGGTGAAATCGATGATAAGGGTGAAGTCGTAACAAGGCATCCGTAGCGGAAGCTGTGGATGGATCACCTCCTTTCTAGGGAGAATTGTCCGCCTTAATTTAAGGTATGGACATGGTCGGCTAATCAACGCTCCGGTTACCGGAGATAGATTGGCAGAGAAACTTGAATTGGCGCCTGTTCGCACTGAAATTAAAGCCAGCTGTTTTGTTTTACAAGACAGTCTTTTGGCTTACAAATAGTTTATGGGCCTATTTGTTTTTCAACAAAAAAAGACCGGCTTGTAAGAAAGGTCTTTTTTTGTTAGAATAAAAATTGCTTTTTCGGGCATATAGCTCAGTTGGTTAGAGCGCAACACTGATAATGTTGAGGTCCATGGTTCGAATCCATGTATGCCCACCAAGAAGCTTAGCTTCTTTTTGTCGCGGGGTAGAGCAGCTGGCAGCTCGCCAGGCCCATAACCTGGAGGTCGCGGGTTCGAATCCCGCCCCCGCAACAAGTTCGCCTTGGTAGCTCAGTGGTAGAGCAGTGGCCTGAAGAGCCTCGTGTCGTCAGTTCGATTCTGACCCAAGGCACAGTTTTATCTAACGGGGTGTCGTATACCGGTAGTACGCACGCTTTGGGAGCGTGTTGACTGGGTTCAATTCCCAGCACCCCGACAAAGAATAAGCGGGTATAGTATAATGGCTATTATGTTGGCCTTCCAAGCCGAAGATGCGGGTTCGATCCCCGCTACCCGCTCATAGGTTTTTTTGAATTACGAAAAATAACCCCATAGGGGGTTATTTTTGTATTTAAAAAAGAGATTCTTTTGGAATCTCTTTTAGGATGGATTTTATTTTAGTTTTGTAAGCCCACTTACCATTGAAGTTGATTTCGGTATGCTTTCGGTTAGTTTTAGTTGGTATAGGATTTTAGCTATGTATTGCAAGTCTTTTTTGGAGACTTCGTTTGTGTAGCTCCATTCAATATCCTTAAACCAACTTTTAACATCTTTTGGTAATAAGCCGTATCTTTTTGATATTTCTTTTATACTGTGATCGCCTTCTTCTTTTGCTATACGGCAGAATTCTGATACAGTTGAAGAAATTTTTAAGACCGTATTTTTATGCTTCTCAAGGAATTTATTATTAGCCACTAAAACAAAAGATGGCCATGGTGTTGGTCTTATTCCCAGTAGCTTAAAATCCCCTGAATCAACATATGGTTTGGTGGTATATTTTTCCCAAAAGAAGACAGAAGATTCTTTTTTCTTAAAAGATTCAACAGCTCCTAAGAGATTATTTACAACCTTAAATTCAATATTAGCAGTCTCCCAGCCTCTTATTTGAGCATCCACTATAGCCATTAAATGTGATCCAGAACCGTATCTGCTGATAGCGTAGGTTTGCCCATTAATATCGTTAATTGAGTTTATCTTAGAATCTTTTGGAACATGAATTCCCCACAGTAATGGTGATTGAACGTAAGTTTTAATGATTCTGAAGTCTGCTTTATGGGCTAGGGCGTTAACCGCTCCTTCGGTTAAGATTACAGCCATATCAAGCTTTCCATTGTTAAGATCACCGCACATGGCACCGGTACCGGTGCCATAATCAGTCCAATCAAGGTCAATACCTTGCTGGCTGAACGCTTTAGATTCAGTAGCAAGGTGCCAAGGATAATTAAAGTGTTCAGGGACTCCACCTATTTTTACTTTAAGCATATTTTTTTACTTTATGTTTATGAATATGGGGGTGATATTTTTCAATGAGATTTATTCCAACTGCCTCAGCTGCTATCCTTTCTGTTCTGCACCCTAAAGAATCTTTATATTCATGATCGGTTTTAATACAAACCAATCCATTTAAGTTTTTGTTAATAATGGGAACATAAAACTCTTTTATTTTAGAGCTTGTGTTTACTCTGATTTTTGTCCATCTTTTTATTTTTATATCAAGATAAGGAATCTGATTCCAGATGACATAACCCTCCTGGAGTGTTTTTTGGTAGTATCTTTTGATTACTTTTATATTTTCATCTACGGATCCACTGCCACCAGAAAAAATTGGGGCAGATATCATATATACATCTCCAAAGAAAGACAACTTTTCTATTTCCCATTTTGCAACCTGTAGTAAATCAACATAATCCTTTACAGATAGAAATTTGATATTTCTTACAGGCCAAAGATAGAATAACATATATAACCTTAGAATTAGTTGTTGAGTTTTTCTCATATTGTTTGTTGTTTAATTTTTAATGTTATTTGACATAATATCATTTATGTGTTATTTTGTCATTAATTATAACTGTGATATAATACAATAGGTATAAAATGTCTGAAAATAAAGGATTATTAATTAATATACTGTTGTCATAAAATATAACAATATGGATAAAAACTTAATCAATTCGCTTGTTTATTGTGGGTTCACTAAGAATGAATCAGCTATTTATATTTATTTGTTGAAGAAAATTGAAGCTACGGTTTTTGATATTTCCAAGGAAACAAGTATTCCTAGGGCTACGGTTTATTTAACTCTTGATAAATTGAAAAAACAAAAAATTGTTTCTTTGTTTAGGAAAAATAATGTTCAATATTATACTCCTGAGAATCCCCTGAGATTAAAAGCTATAATTGAAGAGAAAGACAAAGCTATTAAAAATATTTTACCTGAGTTAAACGCGATTATTGATACTGATTCGGAAAGACCCGATGTGAGGCTTTATACAGGTGTTGATGGTGTTAAAATAGTCTTGGAAGACATTCTAGACACTATGGTAAGAAAAAGGCAAAATATGCTCTTGGCCGCTTCTCGAACAGAAATTATTGATAGATTTCCTAAATATTTTCCTGACTGGATTGATCGCAGAGAAAAATTAAAGATAAAAAGCAGATTGATTCTACCAGAGTCTGAAAGAAAAAAGCATATTTTTGAACAAAATGAATGGAGAGAGGTGAGATATTTACCAGATACTTTTGGTTTTAAAGCAATGATTGAGATTTATGCAAATAAAATAGCTGTTTTTAATTTAAAAGAGGGAGAGATTTACTCAATAGTGATTGAATCAGAATCAATTGTACAAACTTTTATTCAATTTTTTATGTTCTCATGGGAAAATTCTCAACCTTAGGTTAGTGTATTTTATGAATAAAAAAGAGATTCTTTTGGAATCTCTTTATGGTTTTTAAAATTATAATTTCTTTAATACATGGAGTAGTAGAATCCATAGCATCCTACACTTAGTCCTGCACCAAAGGTGCAGACAATTATTAAGTCTTGGTCTTTTATTTGTCCTGACTCTATTTTTTTAGAAATTAGAGCCAAGGTTGAGACGCTGCTGGTGTTGCCACCTGCAAAGTCTTGATGAAATGTTCCTTTGTAAGCCTTCCAGGTGCTTTTTATTTTCTCCTGAAGAAGTGAAACTGTTTTTCCACTTGGTTGATGAGTAAACAAGTGGTTTATGTTTTTTGGGTTAATATCGGCTGTTTTGACTGCTCGATCAAGATCCTCAATAACTTGTCCTCCAACAAATCTATGAACTTTTGGCCCATCTTGTTGGAAGAGCTCTTCTTTATGTTTGTATATTGAGTCAAGATTTCCTTCCTCTGGATATGAGTTCATGTCAAAGAAGGAAAACTGCTCATGTAAAGACGAGCTTAGAACTACGGCTGCTGCTGCGTCACTGAACAGATTACTGGCTTTCCAGTTATCTGTTTTAGCCAACTCAGTAGCCTTTTCTGCTAAAACTACTAAGACTGTTTTAGCGCTGCCTGATCTGATCATGCTCCAGCCAATAAAAATCCCTATGCTGCCGACAGTACAAGCTTCTTGAACATCAAAACACACAGCAGATGATTTAATGGTAGAGCCGTTGTGTTTATAAAGATAATTTTTTACCCGATCAGCTAGTGACGGGTAACCTGGGCCGGTATTTGATGCTCCTATAATCATATCAATCTCCCCATATTTTATCCTTGCTTTTTCAATTGCTTTAGTGGCCGCAATCCCGGCCATTTCTTCTATCTCGCCGTTGAAAAATAATCTATCCACGACTCCTGTTTGCTTTCGGCATTTTTCTGCCTTAGCAGTAATTTCCTCATTTGTAAAAGGTGGAGGATGTCCAAACAAGCTTTCTCTACCCTCTGGGGATAGTTTTTCCTCAATAAACCTTTCTTGTGAAAAAATTTCAAATTTTTCACTATCTTCTTTTTGTGTATGAGAGAAATTTACTAACCTTACGCGTAAACTTGGGCAATTATTTGTGTTAACGAACATCTTTTAGCTCTCCTTTTAATTTAGTTTTTTATTTTATATTTACTCCAACCTTAGTTTATTTTCTTATTTATGTCAATTTTAGCTTAGGCTATATTTAAAGCTCCATTTTATGGTTCTTTAGAGGTTTTCTTGCTTCTCTTGACATAAACCCGTCTTTGCCTTAGTATAGAGGTACCGTCTAATGCTCATTTTTGAGTTTTTTTATTTATATAATTATGTTAACTATTCGTTTATCTCGCGTCGGCAAAAAGAGTTATCCAACTTATCGTTTAACGATTGCTGAAAAAAGTCGCGATCCATATGGTAAGGCTTTGGAGATTCTTGGTTCATATAATCCTCATACTAAAGAATTAGTAGCTAAGGATGAAAGGATCAGGTACTGGATTTCCAAGGGTGCTGGTACTTCTCCCACGGTTAATAACCTTTTAATCTCCAAGAATGTTATTGAAGGTAAAAAAGTTAAAGCCTCTAAGTCCGGCAAGAAAAAAGCCGGCGAAGCCGAAACCAAATAATCTTTTTAAATAAAGCTCCCGAATTTCGGGGGCTTTATTGTTTTTTTAGTTTGATAATTAGCTCTATGGTTTCTTCAGATATTTCTCCCCTAAATTGTTCGGTTATTTCTTTAATATTAGCTTGAGGCTCTCTTTGTAGGAAAGTTTGTATGGCTTTTTCTTCTTTGGGTTTAATAATATGTTCAAGTTTGGGTTTAAGACCTTTGTCCGATAAGAAGACCAGATGATTAATTATTTCTTTTTCTTTAAGCCCTCGGGCTTTGGCCATTTGTTTAATATCTAGACCCTTGTTAACCAGCTCTAGAGTTTCCAGTTGGGTAAGTTTGGTGGCTAGTTTATTACTCTTATCCTTATTAGTCTCCACTTCAATATTTTCTCCTGCTTGGTTTTTAAAGACTTCGGATTTTAGGCAAGTATCGCATCTTTCGCAACGATTCATTTCGTAGTCTCCAAAGTATTCTAAAAGATATTTTTGCCGACAACCTTCGGTGTAGACGTAATTCTCCATATAGTCAAGCTTGCCATAGGCCTTAGCTGCTTTATTTTTAAGTCTAGTTGTGTCTATGTTTAGTTCTTCTGGTTCAACTCTTTTAAGAAGTTCTAGCTCCGTACCTCTAAAAGGAGGTAGGTATTCAATCACTTCTTCAGCCGAGAGTTTTTTTAAAAGTTTGGTTAGAGAATCTTTTTTAACTTCCAATAAACTAGCCGCTTCTTCAAGGTTAATAGCCCAACCGTTTTTAAGTTTTTCTTCAAAGCGAGCAAAGAGTTTATCAAAAATTTCAAGTTGTTTTTTAGCCCTACCGCCTAGCGAATCTCTGGCTTCTTCCACTGAAGTTAAAAGTTTTAAACCGGCTTGCCCGACTTTTTCTCTTTCTCTTCTAATATAACCTTCTTGTTCAAGAATTCTTAAGCAAGTACCAATAGCGGTTTCTGGAGAATCTTCACTTAAGGCTTTTTTAATTTCGCCATAGGTTAAGAGAATACGATTTTCTTTATACTCAAGCAGATACTCATAGACGGCAGAAATTAGTGCCGGATCAGGGTTATCTCCTCGGATAAAGAATTCTCGCAAATAACGATCTCTTGGATGATAAAGTAAAAGACAAACACTGGGTTGCCCATCTCTACCAGCTCTACCCGCTTCTTGGTAATAGGCTTCAATCGTACCAGGTAGGTCGTAGTGTATAACAAAACGAATATCCGGTTTGTCTATGCCCATACCAAAAGCGTTGGTGGCAACAATTACTCTGGCTTTACCGCTCATAAAGTTTTCTTGTATCCAGCGGCGTTCTTCAGGTTGTAGTCCGGCGTGGTAACCTACCGCCTCTACTCCATTGGATAAAAGCATTTCCAGAAGTTGATCGGCCTTGGCCCTGGTACCGGCATAAATTACTCCGCATTGATCAGATAGTCTAGTGACAATATCAACAATTACAAAAGGCTTTTGTGTCTCATTAGCTTGACTCACACCGAATTGTAAATTAGGTCGGGCAAAACCGTTAATTATACAGTGGGGATTAACTAGCCCTAGTTGGGTAATAATATCTTCTCGTACCTCTGGGGTGGCAGTCGCTGTTAGGGCGATAATGGTCGGGGATCCTATAAGTTCAACGGCTTTTTTTAATCTAGTGTAACTTGGTCTAAAATCATGACCCCATTGGCTAATACAATGAGCTTCATCTACGGCAAAGAGACTTATTTTAGTTTTTTTTAGATTAGTGATAAAGTCTTGGTTATAAAATCTTTCCGGAGCAATATAGACTAGCTTGTAATGCCCTTCGGACATTTTAGCAAGACGTTTTTTAGATTCTTCTTCACTTAAGGCGCTGTTAATGTAAGTGGCTGGTATGTTGCGGGCAACTAGAGCGTCTACTTGGTCTTTCATTAAGGCGATTAGGGGGGAAATAACCAAGGTTACACCCGGTAAAGCCAAGGCTGGTATTTGGTAGCATAAAGACTTACCACCACCGGTTGGCATAATAACTACTGTGTTTTCTCCGGCTATAACTCTTTGTACTGCCGATAATTGGCCTGGACGAAAATTAGCAAAGCCGTAGTATTTTTGGAGAAGTGCCAGAGGGTCGGAGGGAGATATAGTTTTATTCATAAAAGTAAGATTCTCCCTGTTTGGGATGATTAAATTAAGGTTATTTTATTTAAAAACAAATTGTTTTAAATAAGATTTATTCAAGTGTTTAAAAGATTATTTTAGTCTGTATTTTTTAAAAATTTCTAGAGTATTCCAAAAAGCCATGGCAATGGTCATGGGACCAACACCTCCCGGGACGGGAGTAATATAGCCTTCTATTTTTTCAGTGTCTGAGAATTTAACATCGCCGGTAATTGAACCGTCTGCCATGGTACTGATTCCGATATCAATAATTACACTGTGGGGTTTAAGCATTTCCCCGGTTAAATAACCGGCTTGGCCGATGGCGGTAATTATAATGTCTGCATTTAGGGTGGTTGTTTTAAGGTTAGGATCTTTTTTATCTGCTAAAACAGTTTCAGCGCCTTGTCTTTTGAGTATCTCTGCTAAGTTACCTTCAAAGATTTCTGAATTACCGATGATGACGATTTTTTTGTTTCTTAGGTCTAATTCAAGACTACTTAGCATGGCAAAAATTACACCATAAACGGGGGGCATAATAGCCGATGAGATTTGTTTTGGATCCATTAGTTTGGCTAAGTTTTTTTCGGTAAAGCCGTCCACGTCTTTTTCTGGCGCTATAGTGTTAACGATTTTGTTGGTGTTAAGGTTTTTAGGTAAAGGAAGCTGAACTAAAATAGCATCTACTTCTTTATCTTTATTTAAGAAATCTATCATCTCAAGCATTTGTTCTTCGGTAATATCCTCATCACAGCGGTAGACATGGGTATCAATACCTACTTCTTTGGCTTGTTTTTCTTTTAAGCCGACATAAAGAGCGGAATCGGCTCTTTCTCCAACTAGAATAATAGCCAGACCGGGGCGTGGTCCGTTAAGTGATTTTATGTCCAGGACAATTTTATCTTTTATAACTTTAGCCAAAGCTCGGCCGTCTATGATTTTCATATAGTTGACAACATTTCAATATCTATATATACTTAAATTACCTGCCCGTGGATACGGGATTGCGATCCGCAAGACCTGGCTTATTGCCAGGTTTTTGCTTTATGTTAGTTATGTATTTTTTAATATTTTGTGCATTAATAATAAGATTAGAAAGAGATTTTAGCTCATGGGTAATATTACCTCCTTTTACTAAAATGATTTTCTTATCTTTACTTTTTAGATATCTCATAAGAGAAGCAAAGTCTGCGTCACCCGAAAAAAGACATAAAGAGTCATATTGATCCATCTGTCTTATTGAGTCTACCGCTATTTCTACGTCAAAGTTGCATTTTGGCAAGTTAATATATATGCCATCTTTATCTGTTTTTGTCTCTCTTGTGTTGGTAATTATTTCCGAATCGTTTAAATGATGCCTAACCCACTGAATAGGCTTTGTAAATACCCTTGATTTACCAAAAGTGGCTCTGACTGATTTTATAAAAGCTAAAGAATTTAATCTCTTTGAGTCATGTCCATAGTAAAATCTTACATGATTTGAAAAAGTATTTATAAATAATTTTAATAATCTAAAATCTATTATTAACTTTTCATTTTCTTTTAAACTTTGGTTACGTGAATTTTGTTTATCTTTTTCAAACCAATAATTTACGTTACCAAAGTCTATATAAGTAAAGATTTTTCCATATTCTTCATTTATACCAACATCTTCTCTTATGAACTCTTCTTTTAATTTATCCAATTTCATATTCTTTTCTTAAATTAATAAGGTAGAGGGTAGCGAAGGCAAAGTTCGGAAATCATTTTTTTGCATTCCATTAGCTCGTCCGTATTTTGTGAGTTTTGCAGGGCCTTAATTATTATCCTTATTACTTCTTCGGTTTCTTTTTCCCTAAAGCCTCTAGTGGTAATAGCCGGTGTACCTAGTCTTATACCAGAAGGGTTAAGTGGTGGATTAGGATCGTTTGGTACAGTAGAGCGGGAAACCGATATACCGATTTCTTCTAAAATTCTTTCTGCTTCTTTACCTGAAAGATTTTTGTTTTGTAGGTCAATAACCAAAAGATGATTATCTGTTCCGCCAGAGACTATAGTGTAGTTATTATCCATAAAGATCTTGGCCATAATTTTGGCGTTAGCTATAACCTGCTTGGCGTAAGTTTTAAATTCTGGTTGTAGTGCCTCATTAAAAGCTACGGCTTTAGCGGCTGTAACATGATCATGCGGTCCTCCTTGTATACCTGGGAAGACGGCACGATCTATAGCTTTGGCGTGTTGTTCTTTGCACATAATAATTGCACCTCTTGGTCCTCGTAGAGTCTTATGGGTGGTGGTCATAACAATATCAAAAAAAGGTACTGGATTAGAGAGCTCACCAGCGGCGATTAAACCGGCCGGGTGGGAAATATCTGCCATAGTTAGTGCTCCGACTTCATCCGCTATTTTTTTAAAGCCTTCCCAATCTATTTCTCTTGAATAGGCGCTAAAGCCGGCTACGATCATTGCTGGCTTATTGGCCAAGGCAATCTCTCTTACTTGTTCCATGTCAACCAGGCCGTTTTGACCCAGTCTATATTGTACGAAGTTATAAAGCAGGCCGGAAAAGTTAATCGGGTGTCCATGGGATAAATGTCCGCCGTGATCAAGACGCAAGCCCATTACGGTATCTCCTGGTTTTAACATGGCCAGATAAATTGCCGCGTTGGCTGGGGAGCCAGAAAGAGGTTGGACGTTAACATGCTCTGCGCCGAAGAGTTTTTTAGCTCTTTCTTGGGCTAGTTTTTCTACTTCATCAATAACACCGTTGCCACCATAGTATCTTTTACCAGGGTAGCCTTCACTGTATTTATTAGCCAAAGGCGAGGATAGGGCTTCTAAAACCGCTGGAGAAACATAGTTTTCCGAAGCAATTAGCTCCAATTCGTTATTCTGGCGAACTGTTTCTTGTGTAATCAGGTTACCTATCTCCTGATCAGAATCTTTTATTGTATTGTGGATCATGGTAGTTTTTTATGCTATAATTAAAGCATACGCCGTTTGGCGCAATATAACTATTTAATCATATAATTATGTTAAAAACAAGACTGTTTTTCTTGGCCTCCTTTGCCCTATCTTTGGTTGCCTTGTTTTATCTGGCACCTTCGGCCGAGGCTGTTTCGTTTCGTTCGGGCGATATTGTAAATATTGATTCCGGACAAACGGTTAGTGAGAGCCTCTACGTGGTTGCTTCAACTTTAACAGTGGATGGTAAAGTAGAGGGAGATTTAATCTGTGCTGCAGATTCATTAACGGTTAATGGAGAGGTAACTGGTGATATTATCTGTGTTGGTTCAACCATAGTAATTAACGGACAAGTTGGAGGCAATCTTCGTTTGTTTGGTTCAACCCTAACACTTGGTGGACAAATTGAGAAAAATACTTCATTAGGAGCTATGATTTTGTCTTTTACTTCTAATTCAGAAATTAAAGGAGATTTATTATATTGGGCAGCCACTTCAGATTTACGCGGTAAGGTAGGTAGAGATATAGATGGTTACGGTACGGCAGTAACTGTTGCTGGAGAAGTAGGTCGTAATCTTTATCTTTTTTCGGACAGAGTAAGAGCTAATAAGAAAAACGATAATACTCCTGGTATAACCCTAGAAAGCGGCGTGGTTGTTGGAGGAAATTTTGGTTATTCATCTGGTGATGAACCGGTTGTTGAAGAAGGAGTTTCAATAGCCGGTGAAACTATCAGGCATGAGTTTAAAATGGGAAAAGATAAAGCCCCTAACCCAATGGCTTGGGTTTGGTGGAAAGTTTTATCTATTTTCTCAGCTTTGGTGATTGGTTTAGTTTTGGTAATTTGGCTAGATAAGCCTTTACGAAAAATTGATAATCTAATGTTTAGTAAATCAAATCCGGCTTTGGGTTGGGGACTATTTGCTTTAATAATTATTCCTCTAATTGCCATTGTTCTCTTGTTTACGATTATCGGTATACCCTTGGCTTTGGTTACGGCCGGACTTTGGTTTTTGGCGGTTTACTTGGCTAAAATAATAACCGCTATAGTAGTTGGGCAAAGGATTATGAAAAAATATTTAGATAAAGCGGAGAATGATAAGAAAAGCTTACCTTTGTTTTGGCCGATGGTTGTCGGTATAGTGGTCTGCTATCTAATATTCGCAATCCCGGTAATCGGCTGGGCAGCTTCTTTCCTAGCTACAGTTTGGGGATTGGGAGGTATTTGGATGTACGGCAAGAGCCTAAGAGAGAAACAACCATAAAAGGAAATTAATCTAAAAAGAAAATCTCCTGGTTATAAACTATATAACTAGGAGATTTTTATTTTCTTGGTTTTTTATGCGGTTAAGATTTATATTGATTTATTATATTATATAAACACCTCAGAGCGTTGAGGTGTTTTAGCTCTTAAAAAAATCAGGCACCATCCGTTTTTCAGCGCATAGTATTAATGGTATTTTAAAAATAAATTAGGTGCTCTTCTAAAAACAGGATTGTTGTTTTTTGCCTTGATTTTTTACTGTAAATCAACTATACTGTCCTTACAGATGACCAATGGTCTTATTTTTTATTATATTATAAAACATGAAAAACATTCGCAATTTTTGTATTATCGCTCATATTGATCACGGCAAGTCCACTTTGGCGGATCGGATGCTTGAGGTTACCGGTACGGTTGAGGCTCGTAAAATGAAAGAGCAGCTTTTGGATCGTATGGATATTGAACGAGAGCGTGGTATTACCATTAAGTTAACGCCGGTTACCATGAATTATAAAGACCATGTTCTTAACCTAATAGATACCCCCGGACACGTTGATTTTACTTATGAGGTTTCTCGTTCTTTGGCGGCCGTAGAGGGAGCCGTTCTATTAGTTGATGCTTCCCAAGGCATACAAGCCCAAACTTTAGCTAATTTGTATCTGGCTATGGAGCAAGATTTAACCATTATTCCCGTACTTAACAAGATAGACTTACCGGCAGCTGATCCCCAACGAGTTAGCGAAGAAGTTATTAAACTTTTGGGTTGTTCAAAAGATGATATAATTTTAGCTTCCGGTAAAACCGGACAGGGAGTTGAAGAAATTTTAGAGGCAGTTATTTCCAAGGTTTCTCCGCCCTTGGGTGAAGAAAAAAAACCGACCCGTGCTTTAATCTTTGATTCTAATTTCGACGAATATCGCGGCGTGGTTGCTTATTTGCGAGTCGTGGATGGCTGTATTAAAAAAGGCGATAGAATCGCCTTATTGGCCAGTAAAGCCAAGAGCGAAGCTTTGGATGTTGGAGTTTTTAAACCAGATTATACTTCAACCGGTTCTCTTAAGGCCGGCGAGATCGGTTACCTTATTACCGGTTTTAAGAGCGTGGAGGAGTGTCGAGTTGGAGACACGGTTTCTTTAATTGGACAGACCGCTGAACCCTTAAAGGGCTATCATGAAGCTAAACCCATGGTTTTTGCCGGACTTTTTCCTAAACAAGGAGATGATTTTGGGAAATTACGTGATGGACTGGAAAAACTTAAACTTAATGACGCTGCCTTGCAATATGAAACCGAACAATCTCAGGCTTTAGGCTTGGGTTTTCGTTGCGGTTTTTTGGGGCTTTTGCATTTGGAGATAGTCCAAGAAAGATTGAGTAGAGAATATAATCTTGATTTAATTGTTACCGTACCTAGTGTAGCTTATCGGGTAAAGATTAAGAGTGGAGAGATTTTAATTGTTCGTAGCCCGCAAACCTTGCCGGAACAAAACGTTCTTGAAGAAATAGAAGAGCCTTGGGTTAAACTGGACGTGGTAACTCCTAAGAGTTATATTGGCGGTATTATGAATTTGGTACAAGAAAGAAGAGCTGTTTATTTAACTACTGAGTATCTGGACGCTGAAAGAGTGGTACTGCATTACGAAATACCCATGTCCGCTATTTTAACCAATTTTTATGATAAGATAAAAAGTATCTCTTCAGGTTATGCTTCTATTAACTATGAGTATTTTACCTATCGTCCGGCTGAGGTGGTTAAAATGGATATTATGGTGGCCGAGGAAATTGTTGAATCTTTATCTATTATTGTCTACCGAGACGAGGCCCATAAACGAGGCAAAGAGATAGTTAATGTTTTAAAAGACAGTTTACCTAAGCAGATGTTTGTTGTTAAACTACAAGCAGCGGTTGGCGGTTCAGTGGTGGCTGGCGAAAGAATTTCGGCTATGCGCAAAGATGTAACAGCTAAATTATATGGTGGAGACGTTTCTCGTAAGCGAAAGTTACTGGAAAAACAAAAAAGGGGTAAAAAGAAGATGATGGCCTCCGGGCGAGGTAGTGTGGATATTCCATCAGATACTTTTGTTAAGTTACTTAAGCAATAAGGAGAGTTTTAGAGGGTTGGTAGGCAGGGTGCTTTAATAAAATATCATTCTTTATTTATTAATAATTAAAAGTAAAAAATATGAAAAGAAGACAAATAATGAAAATTCTTTGGGGGATCTTGAGTGTAATTATTATTATTTCTATGGTAGCTTGGGGTTTTGTTGGGATAATGTAAAGACTTTTTAAAAATATTTAATGGCAATACAAAAACAATGGCAATTAGCTGAAGCGGCACCTGAAGAATTTTTTTCTTTATGTCCAGAGTTGTCTCGCGGTTTAGTTCAGCTTTTATATAATAAGGGATTTAGGAGTCATGAGGAGATTGAGGAATTTCTTTATCCGGAAAAAGTCGCCTTAGCGGACGATCCTTTTTTGTTTCGTGATATGGCGGTAGCGGTGGCGGTAATTATTAAACACATTAAACAGGGTAGTAAGATAGTGGTTTGCGGAGACTATGACGCTGATGGTGTTACCTCGTCTGCTCTTTTAGAACAAGTTTTAAAAACCCTTAAGGCTAAAGTTGAGGTTTGGATTCCTAGTCGTTTTGGTGAGGGCTACGGTCTTAACAAGGAAATCGTTAAAGAGCTAGTTGAAAATAATTTTAGTTTGATCATTACCGTAGATAACGGTATTAAGGCTCGTGAAGAAATAATTTATGCGCAATCTTTGGGTCTTGAAGTGGTGGTTACTGATCATCATGAGGGTCCTAAAACTAATGAAGAAATGCCCCCTTGTCCGGTAATTGATCCAATCCTTGAACAAGAAACTTATCCATATAAGTATCTTTGCGGTGTTGGTGTGGCCTTTAAGTTGTCTCAAGCTTTAATTAAAAAGTCCACCTTAAGTGAAGAAGATAAAACAAGGCTTGAAGAAGCTGTTTTAGACTTAGTAGCGATTGGGACGATTGCGGATTGTGTTAGTTTAACGGGAGAGAACAGGCGTTTGGTTAAAAAAGGTCTTGAGCTACTTAATAAAAAAACTCGTTTAGGCTTAAGAGAATTGATTAATATTTCCCAGTTAAGCCTTGGAGAAATTACTGAATGGAATATTTCTTGGCAAATTACACCTCGTTTAAACGCGGCTGGTAGAATTGATCATGCCACCTCCGCCTATCGTCTTTTAGCCACTCAAGATACTGAGGAAGCCAAAAAGATTGCCCTAGAGCTTAACCAAAGAAATACCGAACGCCAAGCCTTAACTGAGTCAATCGTTAAAGCAGCTGCTGCACAATTTGGAGAAAAAACCTATGGAGAAAAACTTTTAGTAGCAATAGCCGATGACGTTTTAGGCGAGGGCGAGAGTTGGTCTGAGGGAGTGGTTGGTTTAGCGGCCGGGCGATTAGCTGAAAGATTTAACCGTCCTTGTTTGGTAATTTGCCAAAGTGAAGGTAATATTAAGGGTTCTGGAAGAAGTATTGAACAGTTTGATATAGTTAATAGTTTGGACTTTGGCAAGCAATATCTTTCAAGGTACGGTGGACATAAGATGGCTTGCGGTTTTACGATTAAAGACAAAGAGAGTGTTAATCCTTTTGTTGAGGCGGTTAAAAAGCACGCTGAAGAGGTTTTGTCTGGAATTAATCTGGCTCCAAAGCTTAAACTTGAAGCCGAACTATCCGCCCTTGATCTAAAACCCAATATTATTAAAGAGCTGGATCTTTTAAGGCCATATGGACAAGACAATATAGAGCCTAAGTTTCTTTTGTCTAATATGATTGTAGAAGATATTTTAGTGATGGGTAAAGAAAAAAATCACCTTAAGTTTATGGTAGCCGGTCTTTGGGCAGTAGCTTTTAATCGGGCAACAGATTGGCAAGACATTAAAATCGGTGATAAAATTGATTTAGCGGCCAATTGCGAATTAAATGTTTTTAACGGTCGTTCTTCTTTGCAATTAAGAGTTATTGATCTTAAAAGAGGTAAAGAGGATTAAGAAGATAAATAGTAATAATTTATGAAAAAACTAATCATTCATTCGGACGGCGGTAGTCGTAATAATCCGGGGCAGGCGGCTATTGGGGTGGTGGTAGCTAACGAACAAGGTGAGGTAATTACCACTATATCTCGTTCTTTGGGAATCGCCACTAATAATCAGGCGGAATATGCGGCCGTTATTGCCGGATTGGAAAAAGCTAAAGAACTTAAAGCCCAAGAAGTAGAATGTTTTTTAGATAGTGAATTGGTGGTTAAGCAACTTAAGGGAGAGTATAAAGTTAAAAACAAAGACTTAGCACCTTTTTTTCTTAAAGCTTATAACCTAAGCGTTAAACTTAAAAAAGTAACTTTCCGACATATAAGAAGAGAAGAGAATCAAGAAGCAGACAGATTAGTTAATGAGGCGTTGGATAATCTTGAGTAATTTATTTAAATATTTTAAAAATATTTAAAATATGATATAGTATATAATATAATATTTTAAATCATTATTTATATATGGTATATGTTTATTTTTAAAATAAAAAAAGGTTTTACTATTATTGAAATTCTTGTTACTATTGCCATAATTGGAGTACTCTCTACTATGGTTATTTTAGCTCTTAACAACGCCAGAGTTACTTCAAGGGATGCTAAAAAGGTAAGTGATCTTAGTCAAATTTCTAAGGCTCTTGATTTATATTATGCTAACAATAATTCTTATCCAACTACGTTAACTCCTGGCGAACCGCTTGTTGATCCTGAGGGTATTGTTTATATGGAGTCTATTCCTTCTAATACCAAGGCCGATGGTGATTGTGAGGAGGGTGATTACGTTTATAATGTACCAACTGGACAAAATAATCCTCGTGTTTATGTTTTAACAACTTGTCTTGGTTCGTCTTCAGGGCCATATAATGCTGGTTTAACTCCTCGTTATGCTGCTGGGATTTTTGAATGTGAAGATATTATTTATGATACCAACGGAGCTCCTTACAGTACCATTGTTAATGAAAATGCTTGTGAGGTTTTTATTCCTCCTTCTCTTTTGGATAATTTAGTGGTTTCTGGCTCACCCTTTAATTATTCTTTTTCGTCAAATACCTATACCTATAATGAAGTTAATGTACTTAATGGAGTTTCCTCTGTAGCAGTTACTCCAACCGGAGTTGGTTCAATTACCGTAGATGGTTCTCCGGTTAATTCAGGTAGTCCTTCTTCATCTATCGCTCTTACCCCTTGGATCGTAAGGCCAATAGAGGTAACTGTAGCTGAAGATGGAAAAGTTCCTACTACTTATACCGTTAATCTTACAAGAAGAGGTACTATTGGCAGTAGTCATGGTGGTGGTTACGTGGCTTACATAGACGGTTCTGGTATACATGGTTTTATTGTTAGCACTGTTGATATTAGTACTACCGCTCCATGGGGTTGTGAAGGAACAAACATTCCTGGAGCAGATGGACAAGCTATAGGTACAGGTTATCAAAACACTTTGGATATTATGGCCGGTTGTCCAACTGCCGGTATTGCCGCCAGGGTGGCTAGAAACTATACTGGTGGCGGTTTTAATGATTGGTATCTTCCTTCAAGGAACGAGATTCAGCAAATAAGGAATGTTTCTGGATCTATTCCAGGTTGGGTTAATACGGGATGGATTTGGTCTTCTTCAGAGGCTAGTGCCACCCAGGGTTGGGAAATGGCTCTTTATGATGCCCAATGGCATGCTTATGCCAAGGGTGCAACCTTTATGAAAGTTAGGGCTATTAGAAATTTCTAGTTTTTATAGTTCTTGCCTGTTATAAAAAAAAGATATGTATGGTTTTTCTTTCTAAGAAATTTATAATTTTACAGACATTTTTATTCTTATTGATAACTTTCTTTTTTATTTTTTCAGTCAAGGAGAATAATAATTTTTTTTATAAAGCTCAAGCTTTCTCAGAAAACAATAAAGATATTTTGTACGAAGAGGAAACTGAAGAAGAAGCCTTGTATGAAGAAGAAATTTTATACGAAGAAGAGATTAATAATACTAATGACAATGATAACACTATAGAGAATCAACTTAACCCAGAAGATAATCCAGAAGATCTTGACGAAGATAATAGTAGTCAAGAATCTTTTTTTACCTCCTTCTTCACCCCCAGAGAAAAGAAATCTAAAACAAACGATGGATTAACTATCCCAGAATATACCCTAACCAGCTCTCATGAAATAAGTATAAGTCTCACCACAGACGGTGTGGTTAATTTTGGTAATATGGATCTTGATGATACCCTTGATTCTACCCCCTCAGGACTTAATAAGATTCAGACAGTTAGTGTGGATCAAGGTACAGTAGAGCTAGATATTAGGAGTACGCATTTTACTTCTCTTGATCCTAATACTTGGTCCTTATCTAACACTAATGGAGAAGATCAGGTTAAATGGGACTTTTCAACTAACGGCTCCAGTTGGACAACTTTTGCTGTAGCAGATACTTTATATAATCTAGCTACCAACGTTACTGCTCCTGGCACCAAAAACATTTTCTTTAGATTAACAACCCCTTCTGCTACCAATAGCCTAAGCTCTCATGAAGCCCAAGTAACCATTGTGGCCAGTGAATATAACTTTATCTGTGGAACTTCTAATATTTACGACCAAGAAGATAATGAGTATGGTACAGTGGATATTAATGGGCAGTGTTGGATGAAAGAAAATTTAGCCTACCTACCATCGGTTAGCCCATCTAACCAGGGAAGTGAGTCAGATCCACATTATTATGTTTACGATTACCAAGGAACAGATGTTCAAGCGGCAAAAAACACTGCTAATTACACTACTCATGGTGTTCTCTATAACTGGCCAGCTGCCATGACCGCTTGTCCTACTGGTTGGAGACTTCCTTCTGAAGAAGAATTTAATGCACTGGAGCAACATACTATAGCTACTATTAACAGCCAAGAAGCTCAATATAGTTGTAATAACTCACAAATCGGTTGGCAAAGATGTGCGGATAGTCTTAACGGAGATCAGGGTGGAGCTAAGGGTGTTGGTAAGTCTCTTAAGAAAGTTGGACAAGGCTCAGGTATTGGAGCTGGTGATGATCTTGTAGGTTTTTCAGCTATGTTATCCGGTTATCGCACAGGCAGTACTTTTAGTGGTCTCTCTGGTTATGCTTTTTTCTGGTTAACCCCGCAGTCTGGTCCCACCACTGCTTGGTTTAGGCACCTGAACACTACCTTTTCCACGGTTTATCGCGATGCGTTTAATAAGACCCTTGGTTATAGCGTACGCTGTATTAAAGAACCAGAAACCTATACTTTAACTTATTTGGCCGGAAATAACGGTTCTATTACCGGAGAAACTTCACAAACAGTAGTTCATGGTTTAAATGGTACAGCAGTAACGGCCGTTCCTGATGAAGGCTATTCATTTGTTCAATGGAGTGATGCAGTACAAACAGCTGAAAGAACAGATACTAATGTTACTCAAGATATTACCGTAACGGCCGAGTTTGAGGAAACCCCTTTCATCTGTGGAACAGATACTGTTGTTGATTTTAGCGGTAATTCTTATAACACTGTCCAAGTAGGTGCTCAATGTTGGATGGCTTCTCACCTAAACACCAAAATAAAACCAGATGGTACTTGTATTAATGGTGGAGGTAATCCTCCTTGTCCTAATGCCTCTTCTAATGATAATAGCCTAGGCAGATCTTGTTATAATAACTCAGAGAGTAATTGTAATACCTATGGCTCTTTATATACTTGGGACGCAGCCATGAATGGCTCTACTATTCCAGGAGCCCAAGGTATTTGTCCGGTTGGTTGGCATGTACCATTGGATGAAGAACAACATGTTCTTGAATGGTACCTTAAAGACGGTGGGCAAACTTGTGATCCAAATCGTCATGCCATATATGATTGTAATACGGCTGGCACGAAACTTAAATCCGGAGGTTCCTCTGGTTTTAATAGTCTTTTGTCGGGGTTTAGAAATACTAGCAATTCTTTTTCTGCACTTAATACCTTTGGATATCTTTGGTCTTCTTCAGAGAATAGTACTAACGCAAAAACCCGTATTCTGACTTCCACTGAGAGTGGAGTTTCTCGTCACATATCTGCTAGTAAGTTAAATGCCCTACCTTTAAGGTGTATTAAAAATCATAGCACGCACACCTTAACCTATTCAGCCGGAGTTAATGGAAGTATTGTGGGAGAGACATCTCAGACAGTTTATAACGGTGGTTACGCTTCGCAGGTTATTGCTTTTGCCAATGAAGGATATTCATTTGTTCAATGGAGTGATGGTTTAACTATGAACCCAAGAATTGATACTAATATTACTCAAAATATTAACGTAACTGCTATTTTTGGAGCGGAGTCTTTTACCTGTGGAACAGATACTGTCCTTGATTTTAGCGGTAATTCTTATAACACTGTCCAAGTAGGTGCTCAATGTTGGATGGCTTCTCACCTAAACACCAAAATAAAACCAGATGGTACTTGTATTAACGGTGGAGGTAATCCTCCTTGTCCTAATGCCTCTTCTAATGATAACAGCCTAGGTAGATCTTGTTACGATAACTCAGAGAGTAATTGCAATATTCATGGTTCTTTATATACCTGGGCGGCAGCCATGAATGGCTCTACTATTCCAGGAGCCCAAGGTATTTGTCCGGTTGGTTGGCATGTACCATTGGATGAAGAACAACATGTTCTTGAATGGTACCTTAAAGACGGAGGGCAGACTTGTGATCCAAATCGTAGCGGATATGATTGTAATACGGCTGGTACCAAGCTTAAAGTTGGAGGCTCTTCTGGTTTTAATAGTCTTTTGTCGGGGTTTAGAAATAGTAGTAATTCTTTTTCTCAGCTTAGCACATTTGGCTATCTTTGGTCTTCTTCGGAAAGTAGTGGCGCTAACGCAATAGTTCGTTATTTAAATTCTTCTAGTAGCCAGGTTTATCGCCACACAGCCGTTAATAAGTTATTTTCCTTCTCTTTAAGATGTATTAAAAATTAAACTGCTTATTAAGTATAGTAAATTTATCCATAAAATGTTATTATAGTAAACATGAGTTTATTCTTGCGTAAAAAATCAAGAGTTTTTTTGCTTATCGCCTTTTTATTAATAGGGGTTGCTTTTAGTTTCCCTTCTATTTTTAGCGATTTTATTCTAAAAGCTCAGGAAGCAGAGGATCTTTGTGATACTGAAAGGGGTTGGGTTAAGCAGGGAGAATATTGCCAGCTTATTTTAACAGCCAATCCAGGTTATAATCATTTATTTTTATTACCTGATGATTGGAATAATAATGATAATACTATAGAGGTTATTGGTGGAGGTGGTAGCGGAGCGGTTTCTTCTGGCGAGTTGGAGGAATTTCCAACAGGCGGTTTGGCTGGGGAGTATAAAGTTATTTCCAATTTCTCTAATCCAGGTACTTCTCTTGTTTATCGTTTAGGTCTTGGTGGTAGTTCAAGGTCAAAAACTTCTGGTGTTTGGACTGGTCAACAAGGCGGTGATACTTTTTTTAACAGAGTAGAGGGGGATAGTAATACCTGTGAAGATAATTCATCTGTATGCGCTCAAGGCGGAGAAGCCGGATACCTATCCGATAGTCTTTTAAATATGGACGGAGAATCTGTTGTCGCTCAAAATTGGGAAGATCAAGGTTTAGGTGGTAGTGGTATAAGCGATGAGTTGGATGGATCCTTAACGGCGGATAACGGAGGGCTTTATGGCGGAGGAGGGGGAGCTTGTTATAACTCTTCTCTTAGCGAAGAAGCTAAATGTTTTAGTGGAGCCGGCGCACAAGGAGTTATAGTAATAACCTATCTTCCTCAAGAGACTAGCGAAGAATCTTCTTCACGCAACTCCTTCTTCACCCCCAGAGAAAAGAAATCTAAAACAAACGATGGATTAACTATCCCAGAATATACCCTAACCAGCTCTCATGAAATAAGTATAAGTCTCACCACAGACGGTGTGGTTAATTTTGGTAATATGGATCTTGATGATACCCTTGATTCTACCCCCTCAGGACTTAATAAGATTCAGACAGTTAGTGTGGACCAAGGTACAGTAGAGTTGGATATCAGTAGTACGAATTTTACTTCTCTTGATCCTAATACGTGGTCTTTATCCACTACTAATGGAGAAGATCAGGTTAAATGGGACTTTTCAACTAACGGCTCCAGTTGGACAACTTTTGCCGTAGCAAATACTTTATATAATCTAGCTACCAACGTTACTGCTCCTGGAACCAAAAACATTTTCTTTAGATTAACAACCCCTTCTACTACTAATGACCTAGGCTCTTATGAAGCCCAAGTAACCATTGTGGCCAGTGAATATAACTTTATCTGTGGAACTTCTAATATTTATGACCAAGAAGATAATGAATACGGTACAGTGGATATTAATGGGCAGTGTTGGATGGCTTCTCACCTAAATACTAAGATAAAACCAGATGGTACCTGTATTAACGGTGGAGGTAACCCTCCTTGCCCTAATGCTTCCTCTGGTGATGATGGACTAGGTAGGTCTTGTTATAATAACTCAGAGAGTAATTGTAGTAGTCAAGGTTCTTTATATACTTGGGCAGCAGCGATGAATGGTATTCAGGAAGAAGGCGCTCAAGGTATTTGTCCGGTTGGTTGGCATGTGCCAACTGATGCAGAATGGCACAGTTTGGAACTTCATTTAACCGATAATGAGGAGACTTGTGATCCTAATAGAAATTTTTCCGAAAGTTGTCAAGGAGCTGGTACTAAACTTAAACCAGGAGGTTCTTCTAATTTTGAGTTTACTATGGCTGGACGAAGATTGGAAAATAATTCTTTCTCTGATCAGAATTGGCTAGGGTATGGTTGGAGCTCAACCGGCAGTAATCAGTGGTTTACTTCTCTGCGGACTCGTACGGTCCATAACAGCCTTAGTACTGTTGGTAGAGCACAATATTCACCAGATTTTGGCTTTAGTTTACGTTGTATTAAAGACCTCCCCACTTATACTTTAACCTATTCTGCTGGAGATAACGGTTCTATTACTGGAGAAGCTTCACAAACAGTAGTTCAGGGGTCTGATGGTACAGCGGTAACGGCCGTCCCTGACGTAGGTTATGTTTTTTCTCAGTGGAGCGATGCAGTGCAAACCGCTGAAAGAACAGATACTAATGTTACTCAAGATATTACCGTAACAGCTATTTTTGAGGTAGCACCTTTTGTTTGCGGAACTTCAAATGTTTATGACTATGAGGGTAATGCTTATACTACTGTTGAGCTTGGTTATCGTTGTTGGATGAAAGAGAACCTAAACACCAAGGTTAAACCAAATGGTACTTGTATTAACGGTGGAGGAGCTCCTCCTTGTCCTACTGCTTCAGCTTCAGACAACGGCCTTGGAAGATCATGTTATTCCAACGACGAAGCAAACTGTACTACTGACGGTTCTCTCTACACTTGGGCTGGAGCTATGGATGGTTCTACCACCCCAGGAGCCCAAGGTATCTGTCCCACGGGTTGGCATATCCCAACAGATAATGAATTTAAAGCCATGGAAATGGGCATTGGTATGAGTCAAGGACAAGTGGATGCTACCGATTGGCGAGGTACAGACGAAGGTAGAAAACTTAAATCACAACGTACAGTTAATGGTAGCCCTCCTCCAGGTATTCCCACTAATGACCACCCTCGTTGGAACTATCACACCAACTTTGGTACCGACACCTCCGGTTTTTCCGCTCTACCTGCCGGCTTCAGGAATACGGCTGGCTCGTCATTTAATGAGCGTTCCGCGGATGCATATTTTTGGTCTTCTTCTCCTTCTGGGGGTTCGACCTGGGGTCGTGCCTTGGTTTTTTCTGAGGCGAGGGTTTACCGCGTTGTTTATTTACAGGCTAATAGTTTTTCATTGCGCTGTGTTAAAGATCCCGAAACCTACAACCTTGAATACTCAGCCGGAGCAAATGGTTCAATTAGTGGTACTGCTTCTCAGTCTGTGGTCCATGGAGATAATGGATCAACCGTGACAGCTGTACCTGATGTTGGTTATGCCTTCCTTGAATGGAGCGATGGCGTACAAACTGCCGCTCGTACCGATATGTATGTTACTGAAAATATTTCGGTAACTGCTGAGTTTTATGAAGCACCTTTTGTCTGTGGAACTTCAAGTATTTATGACTATGAGGGTAATGCTTATACTACTGTTGAGCTTGGTTATCGTTGCTGGATGGCTCAAAATTTAAGAACCAAACATAAACCCAATGGTGACTTGCTAACAAATCTAACAAATGGATCTGAACGTGATTGTATTTCTTCAAGTAATACTAGAGGCACGGAAGCTGATTGTACTGCCGGCTATGCTTTATATACCTGGGCGGGTGCTATGAATGGTTCTACTACTCCTGGAGCCCAAGGTATTTGTCCGACAGGCTGGCATGTCCCAACCGATCAAGAACAGCATATGTTGGAACTGTCTTTAACAGATCAAGCACAAACTTGTGATCCGCAAAGAGCCAGTGCTTGGGATTGTGATTCAGCCGGTACCAAACTTAAAACAGGTGGAAGTTCGGGTTTTAACGCTATTTTAACAGGCAGACGTGACGCCACTGGCGCAGCATTTTTCAGTTATGGTGATATGGCCGGTATGTGGTCTTCTTCGGAAAATATTGGCAATCAAACCTTGGCTTGGCGCAGAAATCTTTTCCTTGTTAATTCCACTGTTAACCGAAATAGCGTTGATAAACTTATTAGTTTTACCGTTAGATGCGTTAAAGATCCCGAAACCTACAGCCTTGAGTACTCAGCCGGAGCCAATGGTTCAATTAGTGGCACTGCTTCTCAGTCTGTAGTTCATGGAGATCATGGATCAACAGTGACAGCCGTGCCTGATGTTGGTTATGCTTTTCTTGAATGGAGTGACAATGTACAAACCGCCGCTCGTACCGATATGTATGTTACTGGAAATATTTCGGTAACTGCGCAGTTTTATGAAGCTCCCAGCGTTCAAGAAACTCCAACCTTTAACCCGGCTGGCGGGGCAATAGCCTTTGGTACAACAGTGGTAATTTCTTCACCTAATGCTGATGCTATTTATTACACCACTGATGGTTCAACTCCAACCACTTCTTCAACTAATCAGGCGGTTACTCCATTGGTTATTAATTCTAACGTTACAGTTAAGGCCATAGCGGTTAGGGCCGGTTACTCAAATAGTGAAGTAGCTACTACTTCTTATACTCAAGCAGCAAGCGCCAATCTTACAAATATCGTTTTGTCCGGTTCACCTATCGCCTATTCTTTTTCAGGAGGTACTTATACCTATAATGAAGTTAATGTATTGAATGGTGTTTCCAGTATAACCGTCACCCCTACTGGTCCAGGGGCTATTACCGTAGATGGAGTGTCTGTTAATTCAGGTAGTCCTTCCGGCGCTATCTCTTTAACTCCCTGGATTCTTAAATCCATTAATATAACTACTACTGAAACAGGCAAGTCTCCCAAAACCTACATTATTAATATTACAAGAAGAGGCAACATTGGGGATAGTCATGCTGGGGGTTATGTGGCCTACATAGACAGTTCAGGCATACATGGTTTTGTTGTGAGCACTGCCGATCTAAGCACTACCGCTCAATGGGGTTGCGAGGGAGTTAATATTGCTGGAGCAACTGGACAAGCTATTGGTACTGGAGCTGCTAATACAACAGCGATTCTTGCCGGTTGCGGAACCTCTGGTATAGCGGCTAGGTTAGCAGCTAATCATAATGGTGGCGGGTTTTCAGGCTGGTATTTACCATCTAAAGATGAATTGCAGCAAATACGTAATAATTCCGGAGCTATCCCTGGTTGGGTTAATTCAGGATGGATGTGGACCTCTTCTCAGGCAAGTGCTACTGCTGCTTGGGAAATGGCTCTTTATGATGCCGCATGGCACACTTACGCTAAGAGTGGAAATTTCTTTAAGGTTAGGGCTATTAGAAATTTCTAAAAAAAGGGTGGTTTTTGCCAAAATAGCCATAAAGAGTTATTAACACTTTACCGAGTTTCTAAAATATGCTATAATGATTATATTGTGTATAAAGTAAATATTAAAGCTCTAGTCAGGCTTTAAATTAATCTAAATATTAATTAATAATTATGAAAATAAAAAAGATACTTTTTGTTCTTCTAGCATCCGTAATTATAGTCGGACCGTTGGTTGTTTCAAAAGGTAATGCCAGTGAAACCGCTCAGGTTAGCGCCTCGGTTTCCATTAAGTCTATTTCAATTAGTATTGCTCCAGACTCTTTTACTTATGGTCCTATGGATACCTCGGCCACCAAAAGAGCAACTTCTGTTGTTGGAGTTGATCAAGTAAGAGTTACTAATGACAGTAACGTTAACGTTGATTTAGATATATATGGAGGTAATACCACCGGAGGAGGAACCAACTGGACTCTAAGTCCAACGGCGATTGGTGCTGATACCTATATGCATGAGTTTACCACTAATATTAATGAGCCTGTTTGGACTAAGCTTAATGTGGTGGGGCAATCAGCTGTTCTTGGTACTAATATTGCCCAGGCTGGTACTAGAGATTTTGATCTAAGAATGAATACCCCTTCTTCTGTAACAGAGTCAGGCGTTACTTTAACCGTCCCTGTTACAGTGATAGCTTCCGAAAACAACTAAAATTCAAATATAATAAGCCCTGCTAGGGCAAGTCTATGGCTACCAAAAAAATACTCGCCATTTTTTTCTCTATTGTTTTTTTACTGCCTTTGTCTGTAATTTACGCTCAAAAGGTTGGTGTTGGAGTATCTACCGGCACAATTAGAATTACCGAAGAATTAAGGCCAGGCGATATTTATCAGTTACCGCCCATGACGGTTGTTAATACTGGTGAAGCTGGTGCTTCTTATACTGTTTGGCCCGGTTTTAGGGCAGAACAGGCAGAACTTAGTTTTGATCCGGAATGGCTACAACTTTCTCCAGAAACTTTTTATCTTGAACCTAATAAAACTCAAAAGGTTGATATTGTTTTAAAACTACCTTTAAGAGATGTTGAACCAGGAGAATATTTTTCTCTTTTAACCGCCAAGCCGATTAAAACAGATTCTCCGGGAGCACAAATTGGTGTAGCAGCGGCTACTAAACTATATTTTACGGTTAAACCCTCTAATATTTTACAGGCGATTTTTTATCGTTCGGGCGTTTTATGGAGAATGATTTATCCTTGGAATTATATAATTCTATCTTTACTTGTTCTTGGTGCTTTATATTATTTTTCTAAAAAATTTATTGTTTTTGATATTGCTATTAAGAAAAAAGGGGATAAAAATAGCAGCTCAACCATTGCTGGCTCTAAGAGGAATAAAAAAGATTCAAAAAGTAAAGATAGTATTAAGCAAGAGGAGATAAGCGAAGAAAGCGGAGATGAGCACAGTGAAGAAAAGCTTAATGTTAAAAAAACAGCAAGTAAAAAAAAGAAAAAAAGAGTAATTAAAGAAAAGAATTTAGATTAATTTTTTAAAATGAAGTTTCTTTATTTAATCAGCACAATTTTCTTACTGATTATTGGGTTATTGTATGATAATCATGCTTCGGCTGTCGGTTCTTCTTCATTAGAGAGTTTTGTTAGAATTTCTGTTTGTGGTAATGGCATACTTGAGGGTTCCGAACAGTGTGATGGTAATGATTTGGGCCAAGCAACTTGCACGAGCCTAAATCTTGGTGATGGTAATTTAAGTTGTAGGATTAATTGCGAGTTCAACACTGAATCTTGTGCGACTTCTCAACCTCCGACTTCCCGACCAATTGTCGAAGAGAAAAAAACCGGCGTTATTTTATCAGGTTATACCTCAGCTTTGAGTGATCTTTTTATTTTAAAAGACGGGCAAACGATTAAGGAGCAAAAAATCGGAGATGATGGAAGGTTTCGCTTTGAACTTACGGATATATCGGCCGGCTCTTATATTTTCGGAGTTTATGTAAGAGATAGTGGAGGTCTAAGATCTCCTATTAGAAATGTACCACTTGTTTTGACAAACGGCATGATAACTCATGCTGAAAATATTTTTATAGCTCCTACTTTATCTGCCGATAAGCTTGAAGTTACACGGGGAGGAATGATAAACTTTTTTGGTTCTTCTTTTCCTTCCGCCCTTATTAAATTTTATATTACCCCATTAGATAGTTTTTCAGCTTCTTTAAATAGTAATTTTTTAGGTGCTTATTCTTATAATTTTCAAACCGAAAATCTTGCTTTTGGAAATTATACAGTTAGATCACAGGCCTTTTTAAATAATGAATTAAGTAGTCTTAGTGCGCCTTTTAGTTTTAATTTAGGTGAAAGAACTGTTGAACTAGAAAATCAGCCGGTACTTGATATAGCGGATCTTAACGGTGATGGCAAGGTAAATTTAATAGATTTTTCCATCATTGTTTATTGGTATCAAAGATCAAACCCCCCTGTGCATGTTGATTTAAACGATGACGGCGTGGTTGATTTAGCTGATTTTAGTATTTTGGCTTATTATTGGACCGGTTAATATGAGTATTTTGTATAAGGTATTTTTTGTTCTATTCTTTTTATTTTTCTCTGTCCACTATACTCAAGCGGCTGATTTTTTTATAGGAGAAGAGATTAATGATTTGGGCTTGGGACAGGTTTTTAAGACAGATATTTTTATTAATACTGAATCAGAGAACTTAAATACTTTTTCGGCTAAAGTGCTTTTTTCCGATAATTTAAGTTTAAAAAATGTTTATTCTGGAAGTTCTATTATAAGTTTTTGGATTAAAAAGCCTGAACTTAGCGAAGATGGTTCATTAACTTTTTCGGGTATTATACCTGGTGGCTATATGGGTCACGAGGGTTTTTTATTTTCACTTGAGCTTGAAGCGGTTAATGCCGGACAAGCTTTTATTTTAATTGATGAGGCCCAGGTTTTTAAGCATGATGGAACAGGGCAAGCTCTATCAATTGATTCTAAAACCTTTGATTTTTTTATTGATCAAGAAACTTCTTTGTTAACTTATGAGAAGCAAGTAGACCAAGAGCCTCCAGAGATTTTTAGTGTTGAGATTATAAGTGATGAAAATATTTTTGATGGTCAATGGGTGGCAATCTTTGATACTCATGATAAAGGACTTGGTCTTGATTATTACATGGTTAAAGAGTCTCGTAGTCGGATCTTGGGATTTTTTAAAAAATGGAGAATAGCTGAGAGCCCCTTGGTCTTAGAAGATCAAGCAAGAAAAAGTTATCTTTGGATTAAAGCGGTTGATAAGGCCGGTAATGAAAGGGTTTTAACTGTTCCGCCGACGGTTAATAGCTCCTGGTATTCCAATCTTGACATTCTTCTTGTTATATCTTTGATTTTTCTGCTATTATTTATTATAAGGGCGTTTAAAAATATTTTATATGTTAAAAAAAGGTAAAATCTATAATAAAATAATTATATTAGCTTCGCTAGTTCTTTTATTTTATTCTTTTGATCGGCTTAATGCTGCTGTTTTGTTTTATGAGACAGCGGAAACTTATAAGGCGGGTGATTATTTTGATGTACCTGTTCTTATTTCCAGCCCCGAAGAGGCGATTAACGCTGTTTCCGTAACTTTGTCTTTTCCAGCTGATCAGCTTAAGTTTATTGAGAGTTCGGTTAATAACTCTATTTTTGACATGTGGATTAAAGAGCCGACTATTTCTTCTTCAAGTGATAGCCTATCATTTGAGGGTATTATATTTAATCCGGGTTTTTCTTCTTCGGGCGGTAATCTTTTAAATCTTAGATTTTTAGGCTTAAAATCAGGGGAGGCTAAGCTAAATTTTTCTTCCTCACTTGTTTTAGCTAATGATGGACAAGCTACTCCAGTTAATTTTACAACATCTTCTCCATCCTTTTTAATTTTATCGTCTCCTGATCAGCCTAATCAAGAAGCTCCTGGGCAGTCCTTAAAAGAAGAGGCGGAGAGCGAGACAACCCAAAAAACAGATAAGGATAAGGGTGACAAGGTAGAAAGCGATGAGGAGAATAATCAAAAAGATTCTTATGAGGAAGAAGATCTTTCTTTAGACTCCAGTGAACAAAAAGAACTATTTAGTGGCTTAGCTATTTATTTTAGTGAAATGAAGGAGACAGAAAAATGTTTTTTCGGTTTTGAAGATTTATGTTATCGCCTAACACCTTTTTCTTTAATGCTTTTAGCGCTTCTTTTGGTAGCCACGGGTTTGTTAATTTTTAGAATATTTAAATTTACAGGACTTAACAAGCAAGGGGCAATTAAGGATAAAGCAAGATTCTTTTTCTATGCTTCAATTCTCTCTTTGGTTATTATTTTATCTCTAATCTTTATAATTAAAGGTTAGCTTTATATGACAATTAACCCTTCCATCTTTAAAGCCTACGATATCCGTGGTGTTTATGGGCGTGATTTTGATGAAGCTTTTGCTTATGATCTTGGTTTGGCTTATTGTAAACTGCGCCGTGAAGAAGGAGGAAAACAAGAACTTAAGTTGGTAGTCGGTTATGATATGCGTTTGTCTTCACCTGTTCTTAAAGAGAACTTAATTAAGGGCTTGGTGGATGGTGGAGCCGAGGTAGAAGATATAGGGTTAGTGGGTACTCCAACTTTTTATTTTGCCGTAGCCCATTTTAAATATGATGGAGGTATTATGGTGAGTGCTTCCCATAATCCGCAAGAGTATAATGGTTTTAAGTTGGTTAGACAATTAGCTTCCCCGATTGGTGAAGATAGTGGTATACAAGACTTAAAAAGACTTATTATGGAAGAGGCTTTAGTACCTTATCACAAAAAAGGTTTGGTTAAAAAAAGAGATAATATTATTAAAGATCATGTTGTCTATGATTTATCTTTAACTGAATTTAATAATTTTAAGCCAATGAAAGTAGTTATTGATACGGCTAATTCTATGGGTGCACCCTACTTTGATGAACTATTAAAACATCTACCGTCCTTACAGGTGGAAAAAATGAATTGGCAGCTGGATGGTAGTTTTCCAGCGCATGAAGCGGATCCTTTTAAGCCGGAAAACGTTAAAGAGCTTGGAGAAAAGATAGTTGAATTTAAAGCTGATTTAGGTATCGCTACCGATGGAGATGCAGATAGAATATTTTTTCTGGATGAAAAAGGAGTTCCAGTTGAACCTGGTATTACTAGGGCTATTCTTTGTAAGTTGTTTCTACAAGAAAAACCCAATTCAACTATTGCCTATGATGTTCGTCCGGGTAGAATTACCCCAGAAACAATTAAAAAATACGGAGGACAAGCTTTAGTTACCAGAGTAGGTCATTCGTTAATTAAGCAGGCGGTGATAGATACTGGCGCTTATTTTGCCGGAGAATCTTCTGGGCATTTTTGTCTTAACATGGAAAAGGAAGGGTGTTATGAAATTCCTGGTATTGTTGCTCTTAAAATATTAAAAGAGTTATCTGAAAGCGGACAAAAGTTCTCGGATTATATAAAACCATACCAGAAGTATTTCCATAGCGGAGAGATTAATATGAAAGTTAAAGATCCCCAGGCGACTATCATTAAAATTAAACAAGCTTATCAAGACGGGCAACAAAATAATTTAGACGGTCTTTCTGTGGAATATCCAGATTATTGGTTTAACCTGCGTTCGTCTAATACTGAACCTCTTTTAAGACTTAACCTTGAAGCTATAAGCCAAGAAGTGATGGAAAAGCATAGAGATGAGTTATTAGAGATGATAGGGGAAGAATAAGAGATAACTAAAGGTTTTTGAACAAGAAAGAAGGCTAATAAGTTTATAACTACTAAAAAAGCCCTATTATAAGGGCTTTTATTATTTTCAATTCTGAGCTTAACCTTTCTTTTCCATCGCTTCCAGTAGTCTTTTAACCGCTGCTACGTAGGCGGCAGTGCGGAGGTCTATGGAGTGTTCTTGTGAGTATGTCCAGATTTGTTCAAAGGCTTTTTTCATTAAGTCTTTTAGTTTGTTGTTTACTTCTTCCAAACTCCAACTTTCTTCCTTAAGATTTTGTTGCCATTCAAAATAAGAAACAGCTACTCCACCGGCGTTAGCTAGCACGTCTGGTATAATAACAATATTTTTTTCCGCTAATCTTTTACTAGCTGGCAAACTTATCGGTCCATTGGCTATCTCCACTATAACCGGGGCTTTTATTGCTTCTACATTATTTTCGGTAATTACTCCATCTAAAGCCGAGGGTACCAGGATATCTACTTTAAGTTCTAATAAAGCTTCATTGGTAATAGCTTCACTGTTTGGGTAATCGGCTACTGAGCCGGTTTTTTCTTTATGAGAGATAACTTCTTTTATATTTAAACCTTCGGGATTATAAATACCTCCTTTTGAATCTGAAACAGCCACGATCTTCCAATTTGGTTTAACCAGCTCGGCAAAGTTAAGTCCGGCGTTGCCAAAACCCTGAATTGCTATAGCTAGCTTAGCATCGCTTTCTCCTCTTTTTTCTAAAAGAGCTTCAAGAGCGTAAACCGCACCTTGGGCGGTAGCTTTATCTCGTCCGGCTGAACCACCTTGTTCTAAGGGTTTACCGGTAATTACACCCGGAGCTGAGGTTTTAGTTATTTTTTCATACTCATCTCTAAACCAAGCCATAATGGCCGGGGTAGTATAGACATCTGGAGCGGGAATGTCTCTGTGTGGACCCACTACCGGCTCAAGAGCTCTAGCTAAGCTTCTAGTTAGTCTTTCCAGTTCATTTTGACTAAGTTCTTTCGGGTTAACGATAACTCCGCCTTTGCCTCCTCCTAAGGGGATATCAATGACGGCGCATTTAACGGCCATCCAAAAGGCCAGAGAGGTAACTTCTTCAAGATCAACTTGCGGATGATAGCGTATACCTCCTTTATATGGACCTCTCGCACTATTATACTGTACACGATAACCTTTAAAGATCTTTGTTTCGCCGTTATCCATAGCCACCGGTAGGTTAACCTCCACAATTCTTTCCGCCTCTTTTAAAATAGCTAAAAGATTTTTTCTTTCATCAAGCGGCAAAAGATTGTGTCTGACAATTATTTCATAAGCTTCTTCAAGTTGTTTAAGGTTATCTTTCATCATAGGGTTATAGGGTTAGTTATAAGGTTAGATTATCTTAGGTTGTTATTAAAAAATTATTTAAAGGTTGTTCTTTAATTATATTTCAAAGGTTGATTTTAATTAAGACCCATGGCTTGTTTGACTTTAACCATGGTTTCTTCGGCTAAAGGTAGAACTTTTTTAGCACCAGCTTTAAGAATATCTTTAATGTCATCATCTGAATAAGTGGACATTCTAGTCTGAAGATTTTGCAAGAAGTCGGCGGTTAAGTTAGCTAGGTCCTCTTTAAACTCTCCATAGCTTTTGTTCTCATACAAGGCTTCTAGCTCTTTAATATTTTTTTTACTTAAAGCTGAATAAATAGCTAATAAGTTAGAGATGGCCGGTTTCATCTGGGGGTTATAGATTACCCTTGATTCAGAATCGGTAATCGCTCGTTTTATTTTCTTATGAGCCGAAAGAGGATCTTCGTTTAGACCAATACAACCGTTTTGGTTACCACTCTTACTCATTTTTTTAGAAGGGTCAATTAAAGACATAATGCGTGCTCCGGTTTCTTTAATTAAAGATTTGGGAACAACAAAGGTTTCCCCATACACAGTGTTAAAACGCCGCGCTAAAAGACGAGTTAGCTCTATATGTTGAACTTGGTCTTCCCCGACTGGTACAACCTCGGTGTTGTACAGTAGAATATCTGCCGCCATTAGGGTGGGGTAGTTAAGTAGACCAGCACCAGGTCCTTCCTTGCCTTGATCCTTAGTTTTGTCCTTATACTGGGTCATTTTTTCCAATTCGGAAACTTTGGTAATAGTATTAAGCAACCAACCCAGCTCGGTATGCTCTTTAATATCCGATTGCTGGAAAATAACCGAATCTTTCGGGTCAATACCGGCAGCCAGGTAAATTCTGGCGATATTTAAAATGGATTCTCGTAAGACATTTGGGTCTTGATGAACCGTAATGGCGTGATAGTCTACCACACAAAACAGACAGCGGTAGTCTTGTTGCAGATTAAGCCATTGACTGATGGCCCCGATGTAGTTGCCCAGATGAAGATTTCCGGAAGGCTTAATAGCGGAAAAAAGGGTCGGACGGTTATTTGGTTTCATAAGGTTATTAATCTTTATTAACGATTTTTATTTATCTTTTTTAGTTAAAGATTCAAAAGCTCTTAAAATTTCTAGAGGAACGGCAAAGACTATGGTATTGGATTGATCAGAGCTCATATCATTAATGGACTGCAGGGTACGCAAATGAAGAGCCCCGGGAGCTTCGGATAAGGTATTGGCGGCTTTAGCCATATTGTCTGCGGCTGTTACTTCACCTTCGGCGCGAATAATAACCGCTCTTCTTTCTCTTTCTGCCTCAGCTTGCTTGGCAATCGTTCTTTCCATATCTTCAGGTAGAGAAACATCTTTTAATTCAACATTATCAACTTGTATTCCCCAAGGATCACTGGCTTTGTCTACAATACCTTTAATGCGATCCGAAATCATGTCTCTTTGGCTAAGTAGCTCATCCAACTCAACTTCTCCAACGACGTTACGCATAGTGGTTTGGGCTAATTGCGAAACAGCGTAAAAGAAATTTTCAACTTCCAAAACGGCTTTGGCTGAATCTTGGACTTTGTAGTAAATAACAGCGTTAACCATTACCGGGATATTGTCTTTAGTGATGGCTTTTTGATCCGGTACGTCAACGGCCTTAACTCTCATATCTATTTTTTTTAAAGACTGAAAAATCGGAATAACCATGCGCCAACCCGGCTGAACGATGCGGGTGAATTTACCCATGGTAAATAAAAGACCTTTTTCGTATTGATTAATCTGTCTTAAGAGGATTATTGTGGCGATAATCACCGCGATAATAAAAACAAAGAATGACATATATGGGAATAAATAATTAGTTAGAGACAAGCTCTAGTCTATTAACTATAGCTTATTTTTAGCCTTATATCAAGTTTATACTGATTATTAGAAAAGAGAACACCCCATCTATAGGGGTGGGGATAAGAGTTGTCTTAAGATAAAGCGGGACAGCCCCAGAGCTGGAATAGGTGAAACTCAGCCTGGGAGGGCGGGGAGATTCATATTAGCGTATAGGAAAAAGCGGGGAGATTCAATTTATATAATCGGTAAAATTTTGACGAGAGATGACAGCAGTTTTTGCTTGAGGGTAGGCTTCTTTGAAATCCTTAAAAGGAGCTGGCTGTGTAGACCACTTGCATTCATAGGCCTCAATCTCATCACCTAGCTCAAACACCAAATCAACCTCTTGCCCTTTTTTGTTTCGCCAAAAATATAAGCCGTTGAAGTAGCTATTTTTTGTGACGGCTTTTTTATATAACTCCATACAAACAAAGTTTTCCCAAAGTGCTCCGATTTCTCTGGAATCACGATTGTCTAATTTTTGAAAGCGATCAATTAAAGCATTACGTAATCCAATGTCGTAGAAAAAGTATTTAACGTTTTTACGGATTTCGTTTCGTGGGTTCTTGGCGAAGGCAGGAACTCGTTTTATAATAAATGATTTTTCCAACAGGTCTAAATAACGGATAATTTTCTTATGGTCTGTTTCACCAACGTCTTTGGCTAGTTTGGTGGCGGAAACCTCGTTGCCGATTTGCAAGGCCAGAGCTTTAGTTATTTTTAACAGTAGGGACGGAGACTTTAAACGATCAAGCGCTAAAATATCTTTAAATAGATATGAGCTAACCAATTCTTGCAAGAGCTGTTGTTTTTTAATCTCATTATTTTGTGCCAGGATCTCTGGATAAAATCCATAAAGGAGCAGTGATTCAAGATTATTTTCTTTGTCAAAATTGTTGCCATCTATCTCATTGAGGGCGATAGGCATAAGCTTTACTTCAAACTGCCGACCCGTTAATGGTTCGCCTATTTTTTGAGCAAGATCGAACGAGGATGATCCAGTTAGAATGAGTTTTTTCTCTGGAAAGGCATCAACTATCATTTTTGCCGCCATTCCGATCTTGGGTATTTGTTGGGCCTCATCAATAACAATAACATCATACTGTTCAGCATAGGTAAGAATTTTAGCTCTTCTTTGTCCACTGAGTAACTCTTGTAGATTTAAATCATCGCCAATATCATAGCGAGATTGAACGTTTTTTGGTAGATTGGCCAGATATTGCTTAACGAGAGTCGTTTTTCCCACTCTTCTTGGGCCATAGAGAACCAGGGCTCTTTTAGGCCAGAGCATGGTTTCAATAGATTGTTTTCGTTTAAATTTCATATTTTTAGGGTATCATACACCCGAAAAAATGTCAATTTTAGGGTTTGCCATACTCTGATTATATCTCTACCCCGGGATCAACTCTTAATTTTGCCCAAGGAGTGGTTTTTTTGGCTTTAAACTTAAAATAAGCAGCAGCAGCGATCATGGCGGCGTTATCGGTAGTGTAGGCCATAGGGGGCATAGCAAAGGACAAATTAGCCTTAGTTACTTCTTTTTTGAGTCTTTCTCTTAAGGTTTTATTGGCGGCTACTCCGCCGGCCAACATAACCGATTTTACTTTATAATTTAGGGCAGCTTTAAGGGTTTTATGAACAAGAACATCAACCACCGCTTGTTCAAAAGCATAGGCATACTCTTCCACTCTTTTTTTATAGTTTTTATCTTTTTTTATTTCATACAGTAAAGCGGTTTTAAGTCCTGAGAAAGAAAAATCATAATCTTTGGAGTACATCATTGGGCGGGGTAGAATTATTTTTGTCAGATTAGTTTTTGTTAGATCAGCTTGCTTGCTAGAGTTTTCTTTGTTGGCTGCTTTTATTTTCTTTTTTGTTATATTTTTTATATAACGTTCTGCCTTTTGGGAAATTAAAGGGCCACCAGGATAACCAAGACCGAGCAGTTGGGCGGCTTTATCAAAGGCTTCGCCGGCTGCGTCGTCTCTGGTTTGTCCGATAGTTTGGTAATTAAGGTGATCTTTCATTAAAACTAATTGAGTATGTCCCCCTGAAACAGTTAAGATAATGGCTGGTAGTTTAGGAGTATTGTCTATAAAGTTACTGTATAGGTGTCCCTCAATATGATTAACGGCTACGATTGGTAGATTCCAAGCATAGGATAATGTCTTAGCGGTTTCTAAGCCGGTCATTAAGGAGGTAATCAGTCCGGGACCGATAGTTACTCCTATGGCAGATAATTGCTTATGGGCATTTTGTTTATTTAAACCAGCTTCTTTCAAAGCTTCTTCAATTATCGGGAGAATGTTAAGCACATGTTCTCTGGCGGCGATTTCCGGTACCACTCCTCCGTATTTTTTATGTAAAGAGATTTGTGAGGCGACTTTATTGGATAATAGCTTAAGTTTACCACCTCGCCCTTCAATTACGGCGGCGGCGGTTTCATCACAACTGGTTTCAATAGCAAGGATTTTCATAAATTAAGATAATAGGTATATAATTATAATAGCTATATAATACGGTAATTATTCAAGGTACTCTTTACTATAGCAGAAATTGTGCTAATATGATACTTTAAGAATATCGCGGACGTGGTGAAATTGGTATACACGCCAGCCTTAGGAGCTGGTGCCTCACGGCGTGAGAGTTCGAGTCTCTCCGTCCGCACAATATAAATTTCTATAATTTTTGATTTTGATTTATTTTTTAGGCCTTGTCTTCGCGATAGTTTTTTGAAGTCAGCTTTTACTTCTTTGCGCCTCTTTGTTTTTTATGGTATACTAGGGGTACATTTAATTATTAACTTTTATCCCTATGACTCTTAATTCATCCAACATTATTGACCCCGACGTAGAGGCCAATAAAATATATGCTGTTTTGTCCTATCTTTGGATCCTTTGTCTGATTCCTCTTCTCTTTAGACGTGGCTCTTCTTTTGCACAGTTTCATGCCAAACAAGGTTTTGTTCTTTTTGTCGTTCAGGTTATCGTTAGTCTTCTGCAGTTTATCCCGATCTTTGGGCAGATTTTATTAGTCTTGGTTATTATTCTATCTGTTGTTGGTATTATTAAAGCCTATAATGGTGAGCGTTGGGAGATGCCTTTTATTTACCAATGGAGTAAAAAAATCAGTTTATAAATCGTAATGACAATAAATATCTTTATTTAAAATTTATTCTTTTTTTATTTTTCTTTTATGATCTTTACTAAATTCTTTAAAGACTTGACCATTAAGGACGTACCCTCGGTAGGCGGCAAGAACGCCTCTTTAGGGGAGATGTTTAGAACTTTAGGTAAGCAAAAAATTCACGTACCTAACGGTTTTGCCACTACTGCCGACGCTTACCGATACTTTTTTAAAGAGACAGGTTTAATGGAGAAGATTAGGCAGACTCTTAAGGGACTTGATACTCATAATGTTACCGACCTGGCTCGTCGCGGTAAAATTATTAGAGCAGCTATTGTTAAAGAAGAATTTCCACTTGATCTTAAAAAAGCCGTAGTTAAAGCTTATGACGAGTTAAGTCGTTATTATGGAGTTAAAAATCTTCATGTAGCAGTTCGTTCGTCAGCTACGGCTGAAGATTTGCCTGACGCTTCTTTTGCCGGGCAACAGGAAACTTATCTTAATATTTCTGGTCATGAGGCTCTACTTAAAGCGGTTAAAGAGTGTATTGCTTCTTTATTTACCAATCGGGCTATTTCTTATCGGGTAGATAAAGGTTTTGATCATTTTGATATTGCTTTGTCTGTTGGTGTGCAAAAGATGGTTCGTTCGGATTTGGCTTCTTCCGGGGTCATGTTTTCTATTGATACCGAGTCCGGTTTTGCTAACGCTGTTTTAATTAACTCAATTTACGGTCTGGGTGAAAATATTGTGCAGGGTAAAGTTAGCCCTGATGAGTTTTTTGTTTTTAAGCCAACTGGACAAATTATTTATCGCTCAATCGGCAAAAAGCATTTGAAAATGGTTTATAATACCAAGGGGCCTAGTCCGGTTAAAGATGTACCGGTTTCTAAAAAAGATCGTCTTAAATCTTCCATCACTGATAAGCAAGTTAAAGAGCTGGCTAGAGCGGCCATGATTATTGAAAAACATTATGGACGACCAATGGATATGGAGTGGGCTTTAGATGGTTTGGATAATAAACTATATATAGTTCAGGCTAGACCTGAAACCATTCACAGTGTTCGTGATTACAGTGTTATTGAACATTATCGTTTGTCTAAAACCCCTAAGCCTTTAGTTAAGGGTAAAAGCGTTGGCACGAAAATTGGTTCTGGGGTTGCTAACCGTATCATGAGCATTAAAGATATTGCCTCTTTTAAAAAAGGACAGGTTTTGGTAACTGACATGACCGATCCGGATTGGGAGCCGATTATGAAAATCGCTTCGGCTATTGTAACAGACAAGGGTGGACGAACTTGTCATGCTGCTATCATTTCTCGAGAAATGGGCATTCCTTGCGTAGTGGGTACGGAAAACGCCACTACTAAACTTAAGAGTGGAGATAATTTAACGGTTAGTTGCGCTCAAGGTGATGATGGTTATGTTTATGACGGTATCATCCCTTATAAGGTGGAAAAAACCGACATTAAGAATCTTGGAAAAACTAAAACTAAGATCATGATGAACATTGGTTCACCGGAAATGGCTTTTGAATCTTCTTTTATTCCTAATGACGGAGTAGGGTTAGCTAGACAAGAGTTTATTATTAATAACTATATTAAAGTACACCCCTTGGCCCTTATTAAATATCCTAATTTGGCCGATAAAAAAGCTAAAGCCAAGATTGCTCGTTTAACTGAAGGCTATACAGATAAAAAACAATTTTTTATAGACAAATTAGCTGAGGGAGTGGCTTTGATCGCTGCCGCTTTTTATCCCAAGCCGGTAATTGTTCGCTTATCTGATTTTAAATCTAACGAATACGCCAACTTAATTGGTGGCAGAGAGTTTGAGCCGATTGAAGCTAATCCGATGATCGGTTGGAGAGGCGCTAGTCGTTATTATGATCCTGCTTATGAACCGGCCTTTGCTTTGGAGTGCGCAGCCTTAAAAACCGTGCGTGATAAAATGGGCTTAGCTAATGTTAAAGTTATGATTCCGATTTGTCGGACAGTGGAAGAAGGTAAAAGAGTTATTGCTTTAATGGATAAGTACGGTCTTAAACAAGGTGTTAACGATTTGGAAGTTTATGTTATGGCAGAAATTCCGGCTAATATAATTTTAGCCGAAGAGTTTGCCAAAGTTTTTGACGGTTTTTCCATTGGCTCCAATGACTTAACCCAGCTTACTCTCGGTATTGATCGTGATGCTGGTAATTTAAATATTGCTGGTGTTTCCAATGAAAAGAATGAAGCTGTTAAATCTTTGATTCGTTACTTGATTACTGTTGGTAAAAGAACCAAAACCAAGGTAGGTATTTGTGGACAGGGTCCAAGCGACTTTCCGGAGTTTGCCCGTTTCTTGGTGGAATGCGGTATTGACAGTTTGTCCTTAAATCCCGATACTGTCATTAAGACAACTTTGGATATTGTTAAAACCGAAAAACGTCTGAAGAAATAATTTCTTCACTTAATTTGAGTAGTGCTTAATTTAAATAATCAAAAAGGAATATAAAAACCCGCATGAAGACTTTTCTTACCCATCTGGCTGAATTTGTTAAAATGGCCATTATTGCCTTGGCTATTATTCTACCTATTCGTTATTTTATTGTTCAACCTTTTTACGTTAAGGGCGCTTCAATGGAGCCAACTTTTCATGATCATGAGTACTTAATGGTTGATGAGATAAGTTATAGGTTTAATGAACCCAAGAGAGGCGAAGTCTTGGTTTTTCGTTATCCTTATAATCCAAAAGAATATTATATTAAGAGACTAATCGGCTTGCCCGGTGAGACGATTTTAATTCAGGATGGAATGGTTTTTATCACTACTGAAGATAATCGGCAGTTTTTACTTAAAGAAAATTATTTACCATCTGATATTTATACGGTTTTTTCTTCTATTGAGCCTATTAGGCTTTCAGAAGATGAATATTTTGTTTTAGGAGATAACCGTAATAGCTCTAAAGATTCACGAGTTTTCGGACCGATTAACAGCTCGCATATTATAGGTAGGGTTTTCTTCAGGGGTTGGCCGTTAAATCGTTTTGGTTTACTTTTAGAGGATGATCCTTATCCGCAAGAAGAATCTTTTGGTTTAAATGGTTTATAAAAAATTAGCTTTTAACTTTTAATAATTTTTAATCTTACTTATGTCAAAAAATATTAATCGCCCAGCCAAAAACAAGAACGTTGTGGTGGCGAAAAAGAAAAACGATCCTCCCTCTCGCCTTAAAGGTTTTCGTGATCTTATTGGAGAAGATAAGCGTTATTGGCGATTGGTTGTTGATAAGGCGACACAGTTATCTAAAGTTTATGATTACGAAAGACTGGAGTTACCCCAAATTGAGTCTTTGTCTTTGTTTGAAAAACTTCATGGTAAAAACTCTGAGGCAATAACCAAAGAGCTTTACAGCTTTACCGATAATGGCAATGAAAAAGTGGCCTTGCGTCATCATTTTAAAGCCCCTCTAGCTAGAGCTTTAATGGAGCACCTTATTGGTGATGAACCGGTAATGATTAAGACTTGTTTGATTGGCCCTCTTTATCGTTACGTTAAGACTCAGTCTGGTTTTTATCGTGAACATCGTCAGTGGAATATGGATGTGGCTGGTGTTAGTGGTCCGGTGATTGATGCTCAACTTATTCTTATTGCTTGGAATTTTTTTAGAGAATTGCAAATAGATATTACGGTAGAAATTAATAATTTAGGTGATGAGGAGTGCCGTGAGGCTTACAAAGAAGCCTTGGTTGAACATTACAAGGACAGGGCCAAGAAGGTTAAATTGCCGATTGAGCTTAAGAAACGGTTAACTAAAGATCCTTTTTCTATCTTAACGGATACGGATGAGCGCTTATCTGAATTTAATGAAGACGCTCCCCAGATTGTTGACTATCTTTCCCAAGAAGATAAAGAAAATTTCTTTTTAACTCTTGAACATCTTGATTCTCTAAATATCTCCTATAATCTTAACCCGACACTTTTCGGCTCCTTTAATTTTTACTGTGGTACGGTTTTTGAATTTGTTACACCAGAAGAAGAGGGACGCAAACAGCAAGTTTTGGGTACTGGTGGAAGATATTCTGATTTGTATTCTTGTTTATTTGATAAAGAAGTGCCGGCTGCTGGTTTTTCGGTGGGCTTAGATAGAACCGTTAATCGTTTAAAAAGTCTTAATCTGCCTTTTCAGAGCGAAGCTCCACCTGATGTTTATTTTGCACAAATCGGGCAACAGGCTAGACACAAAGCTATGGTAATGTTTGAAGAATTGCGAAAATCAGGTTTTAGTGTTAGCCAAGGATTTTTACATAATGGTCTTAAGGGACAACTTGAGGAAGCTGAAAAAATGCAGGTTCGTTTTACGATTATTTTAGGACAAAAAGAAATGATGGATGGAACAATAATCTTAAGAGATATGGAATCAGGAGCCCAAGAGGTGGTTGATGCCAAGAAACTTATAGGTGAACTTGAAAAGAGAATGAAACAATAATATCCTTGACTTTTTAATTAAATTATGATATTATTAATATAATAGCTAAAGTGTTGGAAAAGAAAATAGGTTTTTATTAATATTTTCCTAAAAACTCACAAAAACAGGCAAAATAGCCTGTTTTTGTTATATTGATTGTACCTCAAGCTTGAATTTAGTCCTTTAATTGACAACCGCTTCTTAATGGGATAAAATACTTAAGTTGATTATACCTTAATTATATTACTTTATTAACATATAATAACGTATACCACCTAGAAAGGCAGGTGCTAACTATGGTTGAATTTAAACGGAAAAAGGGTGAAACTTTTGAAAGTTTCTTAAGACGTTTTAATAAGCGATTACAACAGAGTAAGCGCTTGGTTGCGGCTAGGAAAAATCGTTATCATCGTAAAGATAAAAACGAGAACCAGAAAAAGCAAAGCGCTTTAGTTGGTCTTAAGCTGCGCTCTAAACGTGAATACGAAGAAAAAGTCAGTAAATTTTCAGATAATCTTAATAAAACGGGTAATAGATGGTAGAGTGCTTGTTTAGTAGGTAAAATAAAAACAATGAAGTTTTTCTTCATTGTTTTTATTTTTTAAAGCCAGGAAAAAATCTTTTAATAGATTCAAGCCTTGATTTTTTAGCATACTGTTTTATTTTATCTCTAGCTCTTCTGGTTTTAATAAAGGATAGCCAATCATAGTTAGGACCGGCTCTGTTTTGATCTGTAATTATTTCCACCACATCACCGTTTTTCAGCTCTTGATCTAGTGGTGCTATGCGATTATTAATTCGTGAAGCTACTGACTTATTGCCAATATCCGTATGAATGTCATAAGCAAAATCAATTGGCGTAGCGCCTCTTGGTAGATCATGTACATCTCCTTTGGGGGTAAAGACAAAGATACGGTCTTGGAAGACATCAAATTTTATTTCAGTAATAAAGTCTTGTCCAGTGGCTACACCTCTTTGTATTTCCAAAATTTCTTTAACCCATTTGGGCATAGTATCTGGCGAGTTGCCGGTGGGTTGTTTGTAATACCAATGGGCGGAAATTCCGTATAAAGATTCTTCATGCATTTTATGAGTACGTATTTGGAACTCCGTTGATTTACCTTCAAGTCCAAAAACTGTAGTGTGAATACTACGGTAGCCATTTGGTTTTGGTACGGCAATATAATCTTTAAAACGCGCGTAATTTGGTCTCCAAATAGAATGCACCACTCCTAGGCTTTTATAACAGTCCGCCACATTATCAACAACAATACGCAGGGCAAAAACGTCATGGATTTCATCAAAAGCACGATTTTTAATCTGCATCTTTTGCCAGATACTATATAAATGCTTAAAACGTCCTTCTAGCTCATGTTTAATACCTTCTTGGAGGAGCTTTGTGCCAGCAATTTCTTTCATTTGGGCAATGTATTCTTTAAGCTCGGCTTTTCTTTCTATCTCATAACGTTGTCTTAGTTTCTCATATTCTTTGGGATGGAGCTCTTTAAAGCAGAGATCTTCCATTTGCCATTTTAAGCTGGAGATACCTAAAAGTCCGGCAATTGGCGCATAGATTTCCAAAGTTTCCTGGGCAATCCTTTTTCTTTTGTCTTTAACTAGTCCGCGTAGAGTTCTTAGGTTATGAAGACGATCTGCGAATTTAATTAAAATAACTCTCGGATCTTCAGCCATGGCCAAAAACATTTTCCTAAGATTTTCTCTATATCTTTTTATACCTCTATATTTTATTTTACCTAGCTTAGTTATACCCTCTACCAGTTTAGCTATTTCTGGTCCGAAATTTTTTTCAAGGTCTTCTAGTGTTTTATCCGTATCTTCGGGTACATCATGCAATATACCCGCGCAGACAATGGGTAGGTCGGCTTTTATTTCCGAAAGTATATAGGCGGTTTCTAAAGGGTGTTCAATATAAGGCTCACCCGTTAGTCTGGTTTGTTCTTTATGGGCTTCACTGGCAAAACGATAAGCTCGCCGTAGTATCTTAACATCGGCTTCGGGTAAGTAGGTTAAAACGTTGTCAACTATCTGCTTGATTGTCATGGTGGACTTGTGTTATAATTGAAGTAATGATATTATAATTATAAGAGTATTAAACTTCTTAGTCAAACGCATGTCTTTATTTAAGGTAACATTGTCTTGGATTTTTGCCGTTTTATTTTTCGGATTATTTCAGCTAGCGGCTGTTTCGGCCGGTACGCCTGATTTAGGTTTAAATTACGCTGAGCCAATTGGTTTGCCTGGTACTGACCCAAGAATAATTATTGCCAGAATAATCCAAATAGCCTTGGGCTTTTTGGGAATTTTGGCTGTCTCTTTGATAATCTATGCTGGTTTTCTTTGGATGACCTCTAAAGGTGATGAAGAAAAAGTTTCTAAAGCTAAAACTATCTTAAAGAATGGAGTTATTGGTTTAGTGATTATTCTTTCTTCTTTTGCTATTGCTACTTTTGTCTTAAGTCGTTTAATGGCAGCTTTTGGTTCAGGCGGATCTGGTTCAGGCGGACCAGGTGCCGGTGGAGGCTTAGGTGCTTTGGGTAATGGTATAATTGAAAGTGTTTATCCAGAACCCGGAGCCTTAGGGGTACCTCGTAATACCAGTATTATTGTTACTTTTCGTTTACCTATGTCGCCGGGAAGTATTTGTCTTAATGTTGAAAATGATCTTTGTTCTCCGGGAACCAAAATAAGAACCGAGAGTGTACAGATAAGGAATACCACTGATCCAAATAATCCTTCTGAGGCTTTAAGTAATGTTCTTGTTAGCTCTAATGATAACCGTACTTTTGTTTTTCGTCCGGTTGAGCCTTTGGGAGGAAGCCAAAATACCATTTACACCGTTATGTTAACCAATGAAATAAAGACCGCGGCCAACCAAGGAGCTTTTGGTGGTTTGAATAATTTCAGCTGGAGTTTTGAGGTAAGCAATGAATTTGATTTTATGCCTCCAAGAATTCTTGGTCTTAAACTTTTGGATAATAACCCCCCTATAAATGAAAGTCTGGGTATTTTTCCTTTACCAGATAATGAACGCGATGAAATAAGCGAGGAAATAGAGCCGACTAGGGCTTTTGGTGCTATTGAAGCTGTTAATTCTACTATGGTACCAGACACTTATCAAGCGGCTTCTGCCACCATTGAACGTGGAGTTGGTGGTGAACCAGGTACTGTAGGAGCTTCGGTTTCCGGCACTAATCAATGCGAAAACGGAGAGGTTACTGTTCTTATAGACACCAATGGAACTCATGCCAATATTTCTTACACTCAACCTGGTCAAGAAGGAGATTCTTTGCTTATTTTAGATAACAGTGTTCCTTTGGGTCCTTGTGATTTAATGGTACAGTTTCAGTCCGGAGAAGTTGTGGCCGGGCGTTCTTGGATTGTTACAACAGTGGAAGAAAGACAAGCAGATACTTTAACGGTTGGTTCAAGAATCTATACCTTTGTGAATGAAAATGCCGGTAATTTTCAAATACAAGTTGGAGCTAATGCTCAACAAACCGCTGTTGCCATTAGAGATAAGATTAACAGTACTAGTAACCCCCACCCTCAGGTAAGTGCCGCTCTTGATCCTAGAGCACAAACTCCTACTGTAATAATTACCGCTAAAATAGCTGGTCCTGGAGGTAACTTTTTGGAGTTATCCGATAGCTCTATAGCACTTATTACCAATGGTATGAGGGGTGGTAATGAAAGACAAGTTAATTATACGATTAGGGGAGAAAGAGACCAGCCCATGAATACTATTATCCAGATTAATTTTAACGAAGCTATTAATCCGATTACCGTAGCTGGTAATAGCGAACAGTTAAAGAATAAATTAAGGGTGATTAATGCGCAGAGCGAAGAAGCTTTTGATGGTGCAAGTTGTTCCATGGATAACGAATGTCGTTCATTTAATTGTTTTGAAGGTTCTTGTCGGGGCGATGTTTTGTCCGGTAATTTTGTGATTGCTAATCAGTATAAGACGGTTGAGTTTATTTCGGATAAGAAATGCGGAGTTAATGGTTGTGGAGAAAGTATCTATTGTTTACCTAAAGACGCTGAGGTTAAAGTGGAGGCTGAGGCTGCTGAACTTTATGCTTGTACCGATTCTTCACAATGCGATCAGTTTTCTTACACACAATGTGTTAACAGTCTTTGCCAAGATCCCGGCGTTGGACAGAATCCTCCAAGAAATAATCCTCAGGCCAGTATAATTAACGGTATAGTTGACGCTGCTAGTAACTCTTTTGATGGTAATCGTAACATGGATGCCGAAGGTAGACGTTCTTATTACAGTCAAAATGACGATGAACTTCTTAACCGAGGAAAGGGAGATCATTATAATTGGTCTTTTTGGGTGAGTGATCGTTTAGATCTAACACCACCTAAGATTGATAGTGTTTCAGTTGTTAATAACCAACCTAAGGTTCATTTATCTTTACCTATTAAAATAACTTTCAGTAAGTTAATGATGTCTTCCACTATGACCACCGGTATTCGTATGGTTGATACTGGTTTTGAACAAGTAGCTCATCGTTTGATTAACCTTTGGTCTGCCGGCAATCATTTAGTGGGTTATTGGGTACGTAGTCAAAATATTGATTCCAACTCAAGTGGAGAAACAGATAAAACAGAAGCGTTTTTGGAGCATGGATTTTTCAGAGACTCCACAGTCTACAACAGCCAAGTCGGTTCCGGGGTTAAGGATCTTTATCAGAATTGTTATAAACCATCCAGTGGGCCTGGTTGCATAGCTACTGCGCAGAATCCTTCATGTTGTCGTGACGGTAACGGTAACTTGCTGGCTACTGCCACTTTAACGGCTGACGGTAAATGTCCGATTGTTAGCAATTAAAATTATATGAAAACCCCTTTTAAGACTTTAATCATTTCCTTTACTTTATTAGCTTCATGTTTGGCTATTATTTTATTTGGGGCGACTGAACCTTTGATGGCTCAAGAGACTGAGTTCGGAATAACCCAAAATCAAGGGGTTGATACAGGTCTTGAATTTGCCGAAGGTATAGGTCTTTCTAAAACAGACCCACGGATTATGGCTGCTCGTATTATTCAGATTGCTTTGGGCTTCTTGGGTATTTTGGCGGTTGGTTTAATAATCTATGCCGGTTTTATTTGGATGACCTCCAAGGGGGATGAAGAAAAAGTTTCTAAAGCCAAAACTATTTTAAAAAACGGAGCTATTGGTTTGGTTATAGTATTAGGTTCTTTTGCCATTGCTACTTTTGTTTTGGGTAGATTACAGCAGTCTCTCGGTGGTGGCTCGGGTGATCCTGGTAGCGGTGATCCAGGAACCGGTGGGACTACAGTTTTTGCGGTACAAAGCACTACACCAGCCAATAACATGCAAAACGTTCCCCGTAACGCGATTATCCGGTTTAGTTTCACTAAAAATCTTCAAGAATCTTCAGTTAATGCCAATTCATTTATTGTCTCTTATGTTAATCAAACAGGCGGTAATTCAGTGATAGATGGTGCAATTTCTATTGTTAACGGTAGATACGTTGAATTTACCCCTTCTGCAACTTGTGATGAACCAAATCAGAACATTAACTGTTTTGAGGCTGGTAGGCAAGTTTCAGTAGAGGCGGCTGGTAGCTTGGGTGGTATTTTAAGTATTAATAATGAAACTCTATTTTGTTCAGGTTCATATAATTGTAGTATTCTTTTTACAGTCGGTAATTGGCTTGATACCGAGGCACCTAGGGTTAATATTTTAAATCGTCAGATTTGTGCGGCGGCTGAAAATATTATTGAAGCCAGCAGTATAGATAATTATGGTGTTTCTCATATAGATTTTTATGTTAATGAAGAATTTCTAGATAGACGACAAAATGATTCCAATCCTTTTGTTGGTAGCCCTTTTAATACTTCCGCTATTTGGAACTCTACTGGTTATGAGGTTGGACAAGTTGTTGGTTTAAAAGTTACGGCTTATGACTTAGACAATAACACAGGTACGGCCGAGGAATTTATTAGCCTTTCTCCATCACATTGTTGTAATGGTATACAAGATGGTGATGAAACTGGTATTGATTGTGGAGGTAGTTGTTTAGCTTGTACTGGTCAGGCTTGTGCGGTAGATAATCAGATCCCTGAGCAATGTAGTGATGATCTTTGTTCTTCCGGTCTTTGTTCAACCCTTGGTTCTTCCTCTGAGATTTGTGATGATGCTGGTTACGGGGGAGATATTTCATCATGTTGTCTTTGTCAGGGTAGACCAAAAATAGAATGGATTAGTCCAATGGGAGGTTTTTGTAGTAATGATGTTAATCAGTACTGTCGGGATGATCAAGTTTGTGGTTCAGACGGTCATTGTGAAAGAGGCGTACCCAATGGAGCGCCAGGTAATTTTGTTACCATTGGCGGACAAGGTTTTGGAGCCCAAAAAGGTAAGGTTTTCTTTACCGACAATAATGGTAATTTAGTTGAAGCGGCTTTAGCGGATGATCCTGGTTTGGGTAATGCTCAGTGTACGGGTCAAGCCTGGAGAGATGAGCAAATTATAGCTGTTGTGCCATCTAGTGTAGGTAACGGCGGTATTACGGTGGAATTAGCCAATGGACAGGTCAGAGACGCTTCTAATGATGCTTTTGGCCCCTTGGTTAACGACTTTGTTCGTAATAATATTGAAAGACCGGGTGTTTGTCTTATTTCTCCAGACTCCGGAGTTTTTAATCAGAATGTTCAGTACCAAGGAGTTAAGCTAAATGCTTCTGAGGCTTATTTTGGTAATCTTTATCAAAATATAAAATCACCTCTTTCTTCTTTCTCGGACAAATCTGGTACTGCTTCAGTGCCAAATCTCCAAGACGGACAAACCACTACTTTTGTAGAAAAGGTTGGTGTAGAAAGTAACTTCCTGGGTTTCGTTAAAGACCCTGAGCCATATACCGGACCGATTATTTCCTCTATTGAGCCATCCAGTGGTCCGATTGGTCAATATGTAACCGTTCGTGGTTCTGGTTTTGGTCATATAAGAGGTACGAGTAATCTTTATTTTGGTCCGACAGATGGAATTTTAGCTGATTATAATTTCCCTGAAATTTGCGCAGACAGTGTTTGGAGCGATAATCAGATTATAGTTAAGGTTCCTAGTGGAGTCAGTCTTGGAGAATTTTATAAACTTACTTTATCAGCCTCAGGTTATCCGCCGGTAGACAGCGGTACACTACGTTTCCAGGTTATGGAAGGTACACCTGATCCCGGTATTTGTCGTGTTTCTCCGATAATCGGACAACCTAACCAATTTATAAATATTTACGGAGAATATTTCCGTGATAAAGACGAAAACAGTGCAGCTCGTTTTTATAACCAACAAAATCAGTCCGGTAATGCCTTAGCGGAGTGGGCCATAGACCAGAGCGCTTCAGGTATTAAGCCTTGGAAAGTCTTAACTTCAGTTCCGCAAAATTCTCAAACCGGTCCTTTGCGTATTTTGGCCGGCTCACCGATGCAATTAAGTAACAGTGTTAATTTCGCAGTTGGTAGTTGTCAGCAAAATGCAGATTGTGGTGGTAGTCAAGTTTGTTGTTTAGCCGGTTTACCAGAAGGTGGTAAGTGTAAAGATAATGAAATGCAATGTTATGGTAATATTTTAACTAGTGTTTATGAGTGGCGTTTTAATACTGGCTCAGAGTTTGCTTGTGCTGCAGATCAAGAACAATGTGGTACGGTTTGTTGTGCTACTGGTTCTTGCGAAAGAGATCCTGAAACCGGAGAGCCGCAAAATAAGTGTGAGGGTTGTTTAGAAGATCAAAATAAGTGCGGTAATGGGCAGTGCTGTAATGGCGCTTGCAATCCTGGTAATAACGGGCAGCCAAGTTACTGCGATGATCCGCCATCTTGCAGCGGCTATAATTTGTTGCAATGTATGGAAAATTATTTCTGTCCCAATTCTCCGGGTAACTGTTCCCCAGTACAAGCCAGTGGGCAGGTGATTGTTACCGGTCAATGTGGAAACCAAGCTTGTGCTGATCTACCTGGTTGTGAGCTTGGAGGTTGTGTTTATAATAATTCTCTTAACAAATGTGTTAAGAGTGGTTCCGGTGTTTATGATTGTAGTCGTCGTGCCATGCTTGACACCCAACAAAATACGATTTTATTGAATAACCAGCCAGCTATGGGTACTTGTGAAACTTTCCAGGGAACCCCACGTTGGCATATTAATTGGAACGGTACCAGTTGTCCGCAGGGCTGGGGAGGTGTTACTAGTGGTAACAATCGTTGTGTTGAAAATTTAACCAATATTAACGGACCCTGTTCTCTTTGTTCTTCTCCCGGTAGTTGTTTAAGTGTTGGTAATAACGGTGTTTGTGCTGTGGGAGATAATATTTGTGACGCTGACTCGGAATGTAATGCAAATACTAATCAATGTGAAAAATTGGATGCCGGCAGTTGTGAATGTTGTTGTGATAAAAATAAAAATACTCCGGAAGGTAATCCAGGCTGCTGCTATGGTCTAAGTTGTGGTTATTCTTGTGGACAGGGACAAACTAATAATGCGGATTTTGGTTTTTGCAGCGGTTGTGCACCAAACGGAGTACCAAACGATGCTCTATGTAATTGTGAAAACTCTTCCGGTAAGTTTTGTGCCTATGATCCCGTTAAATACCCCACAGGCGCTTGTATGGACTGTTCGTCTATTACCGATCCTTATGAATGTTCCCAAAGACCGGGTTGTTGTGTGGATGCTATGGATAATAATCGTTGTACCGGCTTAGGAGATAGAGATTATATTATTGAAGAAGGCGAGCCTGGCGGTCAATTAAGAGGCGGTAACAGTCTTTATCAAGGCAGAGACGAGGGGGCTAGAGAGTCAATTATTATTGAAAGAGGTGAGGGGCAAGTGGGAGAGAGGGGTGATGGAGAAGTAGGGTCTGGTTCGCTTAAATTCTGCGGTTATTATAATTGTACCAATCAATACCCAGAAAACAGTTGTAGTCCTTTGGTTTTTAAAGAAGGATCTTATATCACCAGACAAATTTGTGAATCTTCTTGCCCAGCTGCTCAAATTCCTTGTAGTGCAGATATGAACACTTGTTCAAATCCTAGCTGTCCATCTGGTATGAAATGTGACGGTTCAAGCTGTAATTGTGTGCCTGATACGACCGGTCCCGGTAATCCTTGTAGAGATGGAGAAACCGGCGCTTGTACTATAACCTGTAGCCTGGGTCATCAATGTATGGTTAAAAATCCTTATAGTGGAGGAGATATAGGTAGTACAGGAGATGATGACACTTGTCGTTGTTGTTGTAAGCCACCGACAGCCGATGATCCAACCGATTCATGTCATAATTTACACCCTAGTTTATCTTGTTTGGCTGATCAGGGATCTTGCAGTGGAGGAGAGCGTGGTTTGTGTTGTGGTTGTACTAGTGATGGACAATGCGGAGATGTCGCTACCACCGGTTGCGGTACCAGAGGTAATCGTTGTTGCCAGGCACGTCCGAGGGTTGAAGTAGATAGTCATAGTCCGGCTCCTGAATCTTTGGACGTTTGTCGTAATACAGCAATTACTGTTATTTTTGATCAGGAAATGGATATTTCTAGTTTTAGTAATGATAAAATTGTGGTTTTCGGGGATTACGGTAGAGATGTCTGTCCATTAGGTATGGCACCAGTTATGCCGACCGGCGGACAGGCTTCTCAGCCAGTAAGTTGGTGGAGAAAAATAGCTTCAACACTCTTACCTAGCTTTGATTTTGCCAGAGCTAATAATACCAATAGTTCATACTGTTATGTTCAAGGCAATGTTACTGGTGTTAAAATTTCCATGGGTCGTACTCGCGCTAACTTTAACTTAACTAAGGCGCTTGATCCTAATAGAGATTATTATGTAGCTGTTAGGGGAGATGCTGATTTGGCTCAGGTTACTCCTGGTAATAATAAACCTTATTACAATAACGGAATTACTAATATTGCTGGTGTTGGTATGATTGGTCGTTCTTGGCTAAGAGGAGGAGGTAATATAGTTAAGTTTAATAATGTTGATTTTAGTAATGCTGAAGTTTGGAAATTTAGGACAGGCTCAGATGTTTGCCGTTTAAATAGTGTTAGGATTGATCCTTCATTCCGTCTCTTTAACAGAATTAATCAGTCTGAGAATTTTATTGCTGAGGCTCGTTCAAGTAATGGTTCCTTGATACAGTCCATTCCTGGTGTTTACAGTTGGTCATGGACTTGGTCTTCAGCTAACAATGAAGTGGCTTCGGTTACACAGTCTCCTTCGGCCTTGGATACCGCTTTGGTTAAACCGGGTAATAGAAGAGATGCTCAAACTGTAGTGAGGGCTACTTCGGAAATCACCTTTGATGATATCGGGGGTAGTGGAACGAATTCCACTGTCGGACAAACTAGGACAGGGACGGCGCAAATCAGAGTTTTCTTGTGTGAGAATCCTTGGCCACCTTATTCCATTTGGTTATTAGGCTCTTGGCCTTGGTCTGACCAAAGAACTGGTATCGAATTTTATTATTGTCGTGATGCTGGAGGTTTTGGCACCCAGGACGATTTACCAGCCCTTGATGAAAATCCGGTTACTAGAGATCCAGATAATAAAATCTGTATGATTGGCTCAAATGCCGGACAAAGTTGTAATAATGATGGAGATTGTGGAGGAAATATTCTGGGCTCTTGTTTACCTGCTCTACTAAGAGAATACTTCTTCTTTAGAGCCCCTATGCCGGCAGGTGCTCCAGTGCTTGATAAAGAAAATTCAATTATTAATCCCCTAGGCAGAGAAGTTACTTTAAATTGGAGCGCAGTCTCTGATGCTGTTAAGTATAAAGTATATTATGGCTTAGCTTCTCGTTCTTATAACAGATCTTTTGAAACCGAGAGTACCAGCGAAACTATTAGCGGTTTGTCTAATGGAGCTAGATATTATTTTGCTGTTACGGCCTTAACTGCTCAAAACCAAGAAACAGATTTCTCTAATGAAATATCATTGATACCTCGTGATATAACACCACCCCCGGTTCCCCAAATTCAAGCCAGTGCTGGCAATGAAGCTATTTCTCTTTTCTGGGAACCGGCGAGTGATGCCAGGAAATATATTGCTTATATAGGTATTTCAAGCAATAATTATCTTCATAATATGGTAACCACTTATCCTTTTTCTTCCACTGGTACTCCAAAAGTTGTTTTCCCACTACTTAATAATAACACCGATTATTATTTAGCTGTTCGTTCGGTGGATATGTACGGTAATGTTAGTGACTACTCTAATCAGGTTACTTGGCGACCTAATCGCCCAAATCTTATTTCAGCTACACCAGGTGGTAGTTCTATTACTTTAAGATGGTTGCCTTTTGTGGGCGCTCAGGGGTATACTGTCTATGTGAGTGGCGGGCAGTCTGAACCTTTGGAAATTAACGCTTCAGGTACCCAGTTAACAGTTTCTAACCTTGTTGATGGTACTAATTATAACTTCTCTATTAGGGCTAGATTTGGACAGAATCAGTTAAGTGAACCGTCTAACAGTTTAAATGCTACTCCTGGAGGTATAAGACCTTAATCAGAAATCAGATTAAAATAATATTAATTATATGCCTTTTAGTAAAAACAACAAAAAACCAGACACAAGTAGGAGAGCCCCTATTAGCTCGCCGTCTTTTGAGGAATTCTTAGACGATGGTACGCCGGGAGGTTTTAAAGGTATAATTTCTTTAGTAATAATTTTATTGGTATTAATCGGTCTTTTTACTACTTATGTTGTTCGTCAATCTTCTTTTGGTTCTTCTGAAGAAAAAATTGCTCAAGATGATAAACCAGGTATTCTAGATAGAATTTTTTCTCTTGGACAAAGAGAAGACCCAATCCCTCCCCTAGATAGTGATGGTGATGGTCTTTCGGATATCGAAGAAGCTGAATACGGAACAGATCCTTTTAAGTCTGACACGGACGGAGACGGCTTAACCGATTGGGAAGAAATTTTTGTTTACGGCACAGATCCTCTAAATCCGGATACGGACGGTGATGGAATGAGTGATGGAGATGAAATAGATAATCGTCGAGACCCGCTTAACCCTGATCCTAACGCTTCTTGGCCACCAGCTATTGAGGTTGTTTTAAGAAATCAATAATCTATGTTTAATAAGCAACAAATTAACGAAGCAGCTCCCGCGGAAACCCTTAAGCCTCTAGCTAATGAGCAGATAGGTAAGGTTGAGGTTGATCCTGAAACCGCCGACATCTATTACATGCCTGAGGATTTTCATAGTATTAAAAAAATTGCCGGTTCCCAATCTCATATTTCTGGAGCCCTGGTTTTGGTTGGAGGTATAATTTTCTTACTAGGCTTTAGTGTTAGTTTATATTTTTACTTTTTCAGCTCTGGTACTATTAGCGCTCTGTTCGGCGGTAAAGAAAACGAAGAAACGCCACTTACTGAGGAGTCTTTAAAGGTTGAGCCCGTTATTGAAGAAAATCTTATGCCCGGTCTTGAGTCATCTGAATCGACTATGCCTTCAATTAGCGCTGTTTCTGTCTATAGATCACTAAGAGCTGAGCTTGAAACAGCTGATACGGTAACAGCTTTTATGGCGGTGTTTAACAAATATGGTAGTACTTCCATGTTAGCTAATTTAAATACTCGCTTTGATCAATTGGATAAAAGCTTATCAGAAGACAGACAAATTGAAATTTTAAGGGGCAATAATATGCCAAAATTAGATGACAATGAAATGATTAGTGAAGAAGTGAGAGATACCAGGTCAATAATAACTATTAGAAAAACCGGTGGTGGACAAATAGGTACAGCTACTTTTTTGCCGGAAAGAGGGGAATGGAAATTCTTTGAAGAGGTTTGGAGCGGTTTAGTGGTGGTAACCGAACCCCTTAATCCAGGAGACGAGGATCCGACTGTTTTAACTACGCCTGATGATGATAATGACGGCTTAACCAACCTTGAAGAAATAGCCCTAGGTACTGATCCGAGTAATCCTGATACTGACGGCGATGGTTATCTTGATTTAGAAGAGATTAATAACAATTATAATCCAGTTGGTCCTGGCCCTTTGATTGAAAATCCTAATTTAACCATGTATCTTAATTCTACTTTTGGCTTTAGTTTTCTTCATCCATTAGCCTGGCAAAGATCGGTTATGTCTTCTGAAGATTCAATAACAATAACTACGCCAGAGGGTCATTTTATGCAAATGATTATTCAGCCTAATTCCGATCAATTAGATATTATTAGTTGGTATCGTACGACTTTTGCTGTTAATAATGTGCCAACTTCCAGCTTAGTGGTTAGTAACACCTGGGACGGAGTTCGTTCACCAACTGGACACACTGTTTATCTGACCGGTAAAGACAGGAATTATATCTATACTTTTACTTATAATTTCAGTACCAATAATACCTTAAGTTATCCCAATATTTTTGAAATGATGTTAAGGTCTTTGACTTTAGGGATATAATAAACTTAGAAGAATATGACCGTGGAAGTTGTTAATATCACGCCTGGGCGTGTTCAACAATCTTTAATCAAGCGGGCCGCCTTGGCTACGCTTGATCATTTTAGGGAAAAAAGAACGGTTACGGTAGCAGTGGTCGGGGAAAAAAGAATAAGAGAACTTAATAGAGTTTATCGGCAAAAAGACTATGCGACGGATGTTTTATCTTTTGTTGAGGCTGAGGCTGAAGCTAGCGATCCTTCCACTCTGGGAGAAGTAGTTATTAATTATAAGCAGGTTAAAAAACAAGCCGCTGCCTATGGGCATGGCTTACGTTATGAGTTGGCTTTTATCGTTATTCATGGAGTCTTACATCTTCTTGGTTATGAAGATAAGACTAAAAAAGGAGTTACCACTATGGAAGAGCTTGGTCATAAAATAGTTAAAAAATTAAAATTATGACAAAAAAATATCATCATTATAAAAAAAGCTTTTCTTTTGCCAAAAGAGGCTTACAAAAAGTTTGGCGTGAAGAAGCTAATTTTAGATTGGAATTTATTATAGCCATTTTAGTTATTGCTTTGGCGATCTTTTTAAAACTCAGCCTTGATCGTTTAGCGGTAATTATTTTAGCTTGCGGAGCTGTTTTAGCCTTAGAGCTTTTTAATACCATGATTGAGTTTGTTAGTGATCTATTAAAGCCAAGACTAAATCATTATGTTCAGCATATTAAAGATATTGCCGCTGCCGCTGTGCTAGTAGCTTCCTTAACCGCCATTGCCATCGGAGCCTTGATTTTAGTGCCACCGCTCTGGCGTTTGATTTGGCAAGTTTAGCTTGTTGTGCTATACTATAAGGGCTTTGTATACAATTTTTATTCAGCTTATGAAAGATTCAATTATTGCCGGTTTAGATATCGGATCAACAGAAACCCGACTGGTAGTCGGGCAAAGAATGCAGACTGATCAGGGAGATCGTCTGCAAATTGTCGGTGCCTTGTCCGTGCCTTCAGCTGGAGTAAGCAGGGGAATTATTAATAGCATTGAAGATGCTACTGCTTGTATTTCGGCAGTCCTAGAAAAGGCCGAGAGGCTTTTAGGAACAAATCTAGAGTCTGTTTGGGTGGGTATTAACGGGCCTAGTGTTAAGTGTCAGAACAGTCGTGGGGTAGTGGCAGTTAGTCGCAGTGATAGTGAAGTCAATCAGGAAGATTTTGCGAGAGTTATTGAAGCCGCCCAAGCCTTAGCTACCCCTCCCAACTACGAGATTTTACATGTTATACCTCTTAAATTTATTGTAGATAATCAAGAAGACGTAAAAAATCCTATTGGTATGACTGGTATTCGTTTAGAGGCTGTTACTTTGATCGTACAGAACTTATCCAGTCAAATTAAGAATTTTACTAAGGCGGTTGATCATACTTCTTTATCCATAGATGATATTGTTTTCTCACCAATGGCGGCTGCTAGTGTAGTGGTTAGTAATAAGCAAAAAGAGTTAGGTGTGGCGGTTATTAATATTGGCGCTTCTACCACCAGTTTAGCGGTTTTTGAGGAAGGTGAGCTGATTCATGCAGCGGTTATTCCTTTAGGTTCTTCTCATATAACCTCAGACATTGCCATTGGACTTCGTTGCTCTATTGGTTTAGCTGAGAAGATTAAGATTAAATATGGTAGTTCTCGTTCTGATCTTTTTACCAAAAAAGATGAAGTAGATATTTCCGACTTACTGGAAGAAGAGGATGGCGATGATAACCCGATTATCTCTCGTAAGTTTATTGCCGATATTATTGAAGCCAGAGTTGAAGAGATTTTTGAAAAGGTGGACGCTGAACTTAATAGGATAGAACGTTCAGGCATGTTGCCGGCTGGACTTTGCCTGATCGGTGGCGGAGCTAAGCTTTCCGGTTTAGTAGAAACTGCTAAAAAGAAAATGCGTTTGCCTGCTCATCTTGGCGCTAACCGCAGTGTAGCGACGGTGGTTGATAAGGTTAATGAGCTTGAATATTTAACTGCTCTTGGTTTAGCTGTTTGGGGTGATCAGATGTCTTTAGATAGTCAGTCTCCAAAAAGATCTTTGGAAATACCAGCAGTAGGTAAAGCGGTGAATATGGTTAAGGGTTGGCTTAAGAATTTAAAACCTTAAATAGAATTTTTATCTGTTGAACAATATTTGTGTTCAGTAAGACTTGCTAATTTTAACCGTCTGACATATAATATATGTCAGACGGTTCTTTATTTATCCTTAAAATAATTTTACTCTTATTTTTAAATTACTCATATGGCAGAAGTTAAACCAATGGTGGAAAGTTTCGCCAAGATAAAAGTTGTCGGAGTTGGTGGTTCCGGCGGCAGTGCTTTAAACCGCATGATTGAAAGCGGTATTAAGGGCGTGGAATTTATCGCCATCAACACTGATGTGCAAGCCTTGCATTATAATAAAGCTTCTAAGAAAATTCATATCGGTAAGACCATTACTAAGGGATTGGGAGCTGGTATGAATCCTGAATTGGGAAGAGCGGCAGCTGAAGAAGCACAAAACGAAATTCGTGATTCTCTTAAAGACGCTAACATGGTTTTTATCACTTGTGGATTAGGTGGAGGAACAGGTACCGGGGCAGCTCCGGTAGTTGCTGAGTTAGCCAGAGACATAGGCGCTTTAACTGTAGCGGTGGTTACCAAACCTTTTTCTTTTGAAGGTGGACAAAGAAAACAAATTGCTGAAAGAGGTATGGCTGATATTAGCGACAAGGTAGATACTATTATTGCTATTCCTAATGATAAGATTTTACAAGTTATTGAAAAAAAGACTTCTATCCTTGATGCCTTTATGGTGGTTGATGAAGTTTTAAGACAAGGAGTTCAAGGAATCTCCGAAATTATTACCGTACCACAATCCATTAACTTGGACTTTAAAGACGTCTCGGCTGTTATGTCCGGCTCTGGTACTGCTTTAATGGGCATTGGACAGGCTTCTGGTGAGAATAGGGCGATTGAAGCTGCCAAGATGGCTATTAACTCTCCTTTACTCGAAACTTCCATTGAGGGTGCTCGTGGTATTCTCTTTATTGTGGTTGGTGGAAATGATTTATCTATGCACGAAGTAAGTGAAGCCGCCAAAGTAATAACCTCCTCAGCTGACGAAGACGCTAAGGTAATTTTCGGAGTTATGATAGATCCGAAATATAAAGATGAAGTAAAAATTACGGTGGTAGCTACTGGCTTTAACGGCAAGAGACCGGTGGGAACTTCTTCAACTATTGATCAGGTACCCCAACGTTCATATAGCCCAACGCCTTTTATTGAAGAAGATCAAAACAAAGTCTCTCCTCCTCCTCCTAAAAGTAAACCATCGGCTTTAAAAATGGCTCAGTCTGAACCAGCTAATAAGAAGCCCTCAGCCGAGGAAGAAGAAGATGATGAACTATCTATTCCGACTTTTATCCGTAAAAAGATGATGTAAACCAGAGAGTTTTTTCTTGAATTTTCTAGTCATCTAATTAAACCTTAATTAAAGAAGATATTTAAACCCGTCAAGTATTTGGCGGGTTTAAATTATAGTAATAACTGGCCAACTTGACACAAAAAAGAAACTAGCCTATAATTCCAATAGTTAATTGGCTTTAGCCAATTTATTTATTTACTAATCTCTCATGTTTCAAATGGATTTTCCTTGCCGATTTATCGGTAATTGAAACAGAGGTTTAAAGGAAAAAAGCTTATGTCAAAAAAAATATCTGTCGAGTCACCGAGTGTGGCCGACATGCTTGAAGCAGGTATGCATTTCGGACACCGCACTTCCAAGTGGCATCCGAAAATGAAGCCTTATATCTTTGAAGCCCGTAAGGGTATTCATATTATTAACCTGGATATTAGCAGGGAAAAATTTCAGACAGCTCTTGATTTTATCTCGCAGTCTGTTGCCCAAGGAAAAAATATTCTATTGGTTGGAACTAAGCAGCAGGTTAAACAAAAGATTCAGGAATTGGCCGAGGAAGTCGGTATGCCTTACGTTAACCAACGTTGGTTGGGAGGTACTTTAACTAATTTTAATGTAATTAAAAATTCCATTAGAACCTTCCGTGATTTAACTGAAGATCAGGCAGCTGGTAAGTTGGAAAAATATACCAAAAAAGAACAACTTCAGTTTAATCGTAAGATTACCAAACTATCCAAGTTGGTTGGGGGTTTATCTACTTTAAATCGTGTACCGGACATTATTTTTATCTGGGATATTAAGCAAGAAAAAACCGCTTTAACCGAAGCTAAAAAAAGAGGTTTGCCAATTGTCGCTATTTGCGATACTAACGTTAACCCAGATGGTATTGACTACATTATCCCCGGTAATGATGACGCTTCTAAAACCGTGGATTTGGTATTGGCAGCCATTAAAGGGGCCATTAAAGAGGCCGGACAAAGAAAAGAAGAAGAAATTAAGGATAAGGAATAGGATAGTTTTCTTTTCTTAAAAACTTTTAACTAATATTAAAATAAACATATGGAAATGATTAAAAAACTTCGCGAGAGAACTGGCGCTGGTATTGTAGATTGTAAGGCAGCCTTAGAAGAAGCCGGTGGAGACCTTGAACAGGCAGTAGAAATTCTTCGTAAGAAGGGTATAGCCAAAGCCGCTAAAAGAGGTGACCGGGAAACTAACCAGGGCTTGGTAATGGTTTTTGCTGATAATAATAAAGGATATATTTTTGAGATGAACGCTGAAACAGATTTTGTTGTTCGTAATGACCAGTTCCAGTCTTTAGCTAAAGAAATTAAAGAAGCTATTTTAGTTAATTCACCTACCGACAAAGAAGCTCTTTTGGGTATGACTTTAGGAGACAGTACGGTTAGTGAAAGATTAGAACTTTTATCCGGGGTGATTGGAGAGAAGATTACTTTGGGTAATTACCAAATGATCAGTACCGAGGGCACTATTGGTGTTTATGCTCATCCTCAAGGTAATATCGGAGCTTTAGTGGCTCTAAATCAAGCGGGGCAAGAAGCTTTGGCTCAAGACATTGCTATGCATGTAGCTGCCGCTGCTCCTCGCTATATTCTTCCTGAAGAGGTCGCAACAGAGGAACTAGATAAAGAAAAGGAGATATATCGCGAACAATTACTTAAAGAAGGCAAACCTGAAGAAATGGTAGAGAAGATTCTAGGTGGTAAGGTTAATAAGTATTATGAAGAAATTTGTTTAGTTAAACAAGAATATATTAAGGAAGACAAGAAAAAGGTTGAAGAGATTCTTAATGGTATTAGTATTGAAGCCTTTGTACGTTTTGCTTTAAGCTAAAGTAAAAAACTGAAACACAATATTCTTTAATTATTTAGATTTAAAGAATTACTAAGTAAGAGCAAGAACCAAGTAAGCAAGTAAAATTAATAAGATTAGGATAATAAAGACTCGCCTTAGGGTGAGTCTTTATTATATACTTTAGATTAAAAAGAACAAATCAGCCCTGCTTTTTTAATACTTTTTATTTAAAGATTTATATGATAAACTAATAGGGTAGTAATGAATGATTATCATTTATTAAACTTAAAGCCTCTTAAAGATTAAAAGATTATATGAATAAAAGAAATATTAAAAAAGTAAGTGAAAGCCAGACGGAAGAAGAGGATTTTGTGGCAGTAGCTTCTCATCAGCTACGTACACCTCTAACCATTATGAATGGCTATCTGGCCATGATTTTGGCTGGAGATTTTGGTTCTTTGGATGATAAACTAAAAGCTGCCCTTACCGCTGTTTGGCAGGCTAATGAAAGAATGCTTAGATTGGTGGAGAATCTTTTAAACGCTTCAAGGCTGGAAGATGGAAAATTAAAAGTTTTTAAGACTAAGATAGAGTTAAGTAGCTATATTAAAGCTTTAGTTGAAGAAATAAAACCAAAAGCCGAAGGAAAGAATCTTTATCTACGTTCTAAGGTTTTAGGAAAAAAGACTATTTTAGCGGATGAACTATTGCTTCATCAGGCAATAGTTAATTTATTGGATAATGCGATTAAATATACCAAGCAGGGTGGAGTAATGATTGAAGTTAAGGCTTTAACAAAACATGTACTTATTATAGTTAGTGATTCAGGACCAGGACTTAACCAAAAACAACTTAAAGATCTTTTTAGTAAGTTCTCAAGATATAAAGTCAAAGGTTCAAGTGAGAAAGGCTTTGGTTTGGGTCTATATGTTTCAAAAATGATCATTGAAGCCCACCAAGGAACAATTAAAGCCGAGAAAAACCAAAAAGGAGGTTTAAAGATAACGATTAAATTACCAATTAAGTAAGTATTGTATTAGCGCCTATTAAATGGTATTATAATAATATAGATAAGTATAAATAATACAGACAAGTCTCCTTTTGAAACAACATTCTTAACTTTAACCTTAGTTATACTGTCATGCTATATAAACAGAATAAGGAAAACCAAAAAATAAAGAAAACACCTCAACGATTTGAGGTGTTTAACAGTGGGGTAGGTACTAGACTAAATAGTATGTTAAATAGCAAGTTAAATAAAAAATTATATAATAATAAAGCTTTTATTCTACAATCTAATAAAACAGTAAAAGCCTTCACCCTCATTGAACTTCTAGTAGTCATAGCTATTATAGGTATATTATCTACTCTAGTAGTAGTAGCCCTAGGTAATTCTCGTACTAGTGCTAGAGACGCTAAAAGACTAAATGATCTAAAAGCTATGGCTAATGCCCTAGAGTTATATTATGCAGATAATAATGAATATCCTTCCTCTATTACCCCAGGACAACCCCTAGAACAAGGTGGAGTAGTATATATGAACAAAGTACCTGAAAACCCCACTCCCAGAACAGATGGTATCTGTCCAGATAGTGAATATACCTATACAGAAATTGCTCATAAACCAGGACATTATCAATTCTCAGGTTGTATAGGTAGTAGTAGTGGTTCTTTTACAGCAGGACCCGTTAGTTATCAAACAGATGCAGGGGTTATTAACTGTGGAGGTCAAATCACTGATCTAGATGGCAATATTTATAATACTGTACAAATAGGTTCACAATGCTGGATGAAGGAGAATATGAATATTGGTACTATGTTAGCCTCAGCCGCTACTATGCCTTCAAACGATAATATTATAGAAAAATGGTGTTTTAATAATAGTACATCTAACTGCGGGGTTACTCCAGCTGTTAACCATGGAGGGCTCTACACTTGGGCAGAAGCTATGAATCTACCAACCACTTGTTTAACGACAGATTGTTCCGCCCAAATTCAAACCCCACACCAAGGAATTTGCCCAGATGGATTTCATATTCCAACAGATCAAGAGTTCAATACCTTAGAGCAATACACTGTAGCAACAATTGCTAGTACTGCAAATCAATATTCTTGTACTTTAATTGATTCGTATGCGCGGTGTGGAGATGATAATGGTACTAATGGCGGTGGGCCTAAAGGAGCTGGTAAATCTCTAAAGAAAGTCGGACAAGGTTCAGTCAATGGAGCAGGTGATGACTTAGTTGGTTTTTCCGCTATATTATCTGGCTATCGAACCACTGGTGACTTATTTAGTAATCTATCGAGTACCAACTTCTTCTGGTCATCACTTCAGTCTAGCTCTGTTAATGCTCGTTATCGGTCTCTTAACACAGGTTTTTCGACGATTCTTCGGTATCCAACTAATAAGGGCGCTGGCTTTTCCGTACGTTGCCTCAAAGACTCTTAGTTATTGAATTATTTATCTTTATCCTTAGTAAGTAATTAAAGATATAAGGTAATAATTATCTACCAAATAATGTCATTGACAAACCCTTTAATTTGCGCTATAATGATAATGAGAGGCTAATTATTAAGTTTCTTGACGAATTGTCGCTTTTAAAAAATAGTCAATACGGCAAGAATTATTTAAAAATCTATGTCAGATACGCAAGACAAGGATTTCCTGGAATCAATCGTTAAGACGATTGTTGGTCATCCGGAAGATGTTGTTGTTGAACGAACTGTTGATGAAATGGGCGTTCTCCTAACTTTAAAAATCAACCCGGAGGATATGGGTTATGTTATTGGTCGCCGCGGACAAACCGCTCAGGCTATTCGCACCCTTCTTAAAATAGTTGGTGCCAAGAATAATGCTCGTGTTAACTTAAAAATCTATGAACCGGAAGGCTCTGTTCGTCCACCTCGCCGCCGTGATGAAAATCAGGCACGCGCTAATGACGATGTCGACACTTCTGTGATTGATGATTTGGACAGTTTAACCATCTAATCTTACATTAGAATTAATAAGACCCCGTTAAAGCGGGGTCTTATTTTTTCTTCTTTTTCTTTTTGTGCTTTTCTCTATTATTCTTTGATATCTTTCTATTATATTTCTTCTTTTTCTTTTTTCTTACTTTTGTGCTATCTTTATAATACTATAACCTTCATAAAAAGTTTTATTTTTCTTTATAATTTTTAATGTTTTAACTTATGATTTTCAATATCTTAACCATCTTTCCTAAAATTATTGAAGAATATTTTTCTTCGGGTGTTTTAGGGCGGGCTTTGAAACAAAAAAAGATTGTTGTTAAACCAATTGACATCCGTGCTTATGCTGAAGATACTCATGGTACAGTGGATGACACCCCTTACGGTGGAGGCGCTGGTATGGTAATGAAAGTTGAACCTATTTATCGCGCGTTGAAAGACAACAAGCTCTATCCGAAGAAGAGGAAAAAGAGCAAGAATAGTAAGAAACAGGCTATTATTCTTTTATCTGCCTCTGGGCGACGCTGGGACCAATCTTTAGCGAGACACTATTCTTCTTTTTCTTCTCTAACTTTTATCTGTGGACGTTATGAGGGTATTGATGAAAGAGTTTTGTCCTTAGTGGATGAAGAAATATCTTTAGGTGATTTTGTTATGACTGGGGGAGAGGTGGCGGCTTTGGCGATGGTTGACTCGGTAGCTCGTCTTTTACCTGCTGTCTTAGGAAATAGCCAAAGCTTAGTGGATGAGTCTCATAATACTCCCGGACAACTTGAGTACCCGCATTACACTAAGCCTGAGATTGTTAAATTTGGTAATAAAAAACATTTGGTACCAGCTGTTTTATTATCTGGTCATCACGGGGAAATTGCCAAGTGGCGTAAAGCAATGGCTACGCAAAAACTTCATGATAAAAAAGTTTTAGCTAGAGATACGTCAGTTAAAAAGTCTAAGTCTAAAAAGATAACCGGAGAAAAAACTAAGAAAATAAAGCGTTAAGATCTTCCAGTTTCTTAATTTGTTTTTGTTCAATTTTAACACTTTTTTCCGGACGAGGTAGAGCGGCTTCACTAAAGCCTAACTTAAGGCCCTCTTTAAGACGCAGCGTTGTTTGTGGAATGGCTCTTATCTCTCCACCTAAGCCAACTTCACCCATGATTAGGCGCCCAGTGGGGAGAGGGCGATCTAAAAAGGAGGAAATAACCGCTGCGCAAACCGCCGCATCCAAGGCTGGATCCGTGGTTTTAAATCCTCCAACTACGTTAAGAATAATATCTTGATTACTTAAATTAAACTTGGTTCTTTTATTAATAACGGCGGCTAAAACTTGCAGTCTGTTTAGGTCAAAGCCTGAGGTTTTTCTTTGCGGATAACCGAAAACGGTTTTAGTTACTAGGGCTTGGATTTCCACTAAAAATGGACGACTGCCCTCAATAATACAACCCACGGCCGATCCGCTAATCTTTAGATTTTCATCTTTTAACGAGATAGCTGTTGGATTGGTTACTTCTTTAAAGCCAAGACCGGTCATTTCCAAAAGACCTATTTCATCGGTTGAACCAAAACGATTTTTAGCTGCTCTTAAGACTTGGTATCCACCGGAGTTTTCTTGTTCAAGATAAAGGACAGTGTCTACCAGATGCTCAAGAGATTTTGGACCAGCTAAATTACCATCTTTGGTAATATGACCGATTAAGATCATAGCTATATCATTTTTCTTAGCTGTTTCCAAACAACGAGAGGCGGCGGCTCTAATTTGATTAAGACTACCGGCTTCTTGCGGTATTAGTGGACTATGTACTGTTTGGATTGAATCTATAATCACCAACGAAGGGTGATTCTTTTCTATAGCCTTAGCCACTGCTTCAATGTCCGTATCAGTAATACAATTAAACTTAGATAAGTCACAATTAAGTCTTTCAAGTCTCATCCTTATTTGCCCTAAAGATTCTTCGCCGGAAACGTAAATTATTTTATGATTTTTAGATAAATTATTGGCAATCTGCGCTACCAGGGTGGACTTTCCAATACCCGGTTCGCCGGCTAAAAGAGTTAATGAACCAACTACTAGACCACCTCCGAAAACTCTGTCTATTTCTTTAACTTCGGTTTTTAGACGATTAAGATTAGCTTGCTTAGCTGAGGATAATAAAACAACCTCAGCCTCTTTAGATGAAGTAGAAGAAGATTGTTCGGTGGGTACTAAAGAGCCCCAAGCACCACACTCTGTGCAACGACCTTGCCACTTGGCGGATTGTGCATCGCAGGCGGTGCAAACATAAAGAGATAAGTTTTTAGGCATATATATAATTAATAACGGAGAGATTTTTTAAGAACTTGAATTAAGTAACAGAATTTATTAAAGATCTGTTAAAGATTTATTCTCATTAAGCGTCCGCTTATAGGGTCAATGTAGTAGAGATAATTACCGTCCGGTGAGAGACGAAGGTTAGTCATCGGGTGATTTAAGTTAGTATTAATCATTTCTCTTAGGCCGGTTTGTAAATTAATGCGATAAAGAACATCTGGGGTATTGGCGGCGATTTCTGGCAACATACCAGCTCCTCTTTCCAGTCTTTGCGGTACCGCGCAGTATAAACCGTTATTTCCCGCGAAAGTACATTTATCTGCCCAAGTATTTAAATTAAGTGGTCGACGATTAGCTCCAACAGCGTCTCCATGAGCGTCTACCGTCCACAGGGTTGGTTTATAGTCATTATCTGAAGAATAAACACTGTAGACCAACTGTTGCCCAGTTGGGGACCAAAGAGGACGAAAATCTCTTCCTTCGGTAATGATTGATTTAAAGTTTTCATTATTTTGTCCGACAAAGAAAACTTCTTTACGATTAAAGTCAACTCCTTGTACATACATGGCAACCATTTGATTATTGGGTGACCAAGAAGAAATTACCATTCTTTCGTTATCTCCCAAGGGTTCAATGGCTTTAGATTGTGAGCCATCGTCGGAAGAGACGATCAGCCAACGGTTTTGGGGGTCAAGACCTATGCTTTTAGAAACTATTTGGTCACCGTTTGGTGAGAAATCAAAATCTTTCCAGTGTTTTGGTAGGGTAACTTGTCTATTGGTTTGAAAATTATAGTTTATCTTATTACCGTCCGGGTATTCAATAATAGCTTTGTCTCCATCCGGTGCCCAAATAACGTTTGAGACATTAAAAAATTGTTGATCCGCCAGCATTTGTATTTCTCCATTAGCGTTAACCGTATAAAATCTATTGTCGGCGGGGTTGTAGAATTGAAGTTTTTGTTGATTATTCATGGTCGCAAAAGCGCTTCTGGGAGCTATTTCACTTGGGTCTGTTGGACTAGAAGGGTCGGATGATAGGGGCGGTTGAGAAATAATAGGGTCAGTTCCTGGAAATATTCCTTCACCCTCGGGATCAAATTCTCCCGGTATTCCAGGGCCTGCTTGAGGAAAGCCATCACCAAGGCTTGGATCGTCCTCAGGGAAAGTTTCACTGATTGGTGAAGTGAAGAAAAACATCCTAAAAATAGCGTAGCCGATTAAAACGGCAACAGCCAATAAAAGAAGGCTTAAGAGGATTTTTTTCCCCATTCCTGGAGGTATTGTCATTGGCATATGTTTTTAATAAAAATAAGTTGTTTAATTAAAACGTCTATGGTATAATTTAGAGTGTATTGATTATAGTATATAATTTATTGTTTCCCGTGTCAAAGCGGTGCAATTATCTTTACATTTTATGGGACTATTTTCTTCTTCGCCCCAAGGTTACTTGGGCATTGACATTAGTGCTCCTAGCGTTAAGGTGGTAGAGCTAAGACGCAATGGCGGCAAGGTGGCTTTAGCTACCTACGGTTTTAGCGAACGCTTCGCTGATGCGGTAACGCCTAATCAGGCACAGCTCGATGTTGTTAAAACCTCTGATTTGATCAAAAAGATTTGCCATAAGGCAAAAACTTCTTCAAATTCGGTTTTGGTTTCCTTGCCGACTTTTTCGGTTTTTTCTTCAATTATTAACATTAACGATAGCGTGGCTAAAAAAGATATTACAGCTGCTATTAACTGGGAGGCTAAAAAGGTTATTCCTTTGCCGTTGCAAGACATTGTTTTAGATTGGCAGAAGATTAGCTTTGGTGCCACCGAAGAAGAAAAGGGTAGTAGCCGTATTCTGTTAACTGGAGCCCCTAAAGCCTTGATCCAAAATTATGTGAGTGTCTTTAAAGCGGCTGAAATGAACTTGTTAAGTTTAGAAACGGAGATTTTTGCTCTAATTCGTTCTTTGTTAGGTAATGACAGATCCCCGGTAATGATTGTGCAACTTGGTTCAACCACCACTAATATTTTTGTAGTGGATAAAAGCGTACCGGTTATTAATAGAAGTATTGCCGCTGGCGGTATTAATATTACCCAAGCGATTGCTGCCCAAGCTAATATTCCTTTAATTCAAGCGGAGCAGTTTAAACATGACTTAGTTCACAAACAAGATCCGGACGGGCAAGTTATGCCGGCTATGATTATAGAAGCGTTAGCACCGGTGGTTAATGAAATAAAATATATTTTGGATGTTTTTGGTGGCAAAGACGGACGTCGGGTGGAAAAAATAATGTTAACCGGTGGCGGTGCTCTTTTGCCTGGTCTGTCAGATTACTTGAGTGATTATTTTAATATTAATACAGTGGTCGGAGACCCCTGGTTTAGAATAGCTTATCCTTTTGAACTTAAGCCCATTCTTGAGAAAATAGGTCCTCGTATGGCAGTGGCCATTGGTCTAGCTATGCGGGAGTTTGATAGGAATTAGCGAGTTTGGCTAGTATGGCTTTTATTATCCCTTCCCTAAAGCATAAGCAAACACCGCCCGGTAAGGCTCCGGGAGGTTTTTCAAGGTGGCTAAGAAAAAAAATGTATAAACTACGAACTCTTAAGCATCGCTTAAGAGCCGCTCGTTTAAAGTGGGAGATTAATAGTTTTGAAAAACGTCGAGCTAAAGAGGCTGAGAGACTTGATAAAAAAAGACATATTTCGCAAGCGTCGGGTGGGCAAAAGCAAGAAAAAAACTTTTTTAAAGAAAGAACAATTAAACAAGAAAAAAATCATGAAGTTAAAGAAATAAAAAATGATGAAGTTAAAGACCTAAAGCCAGAGATAAAGGAAGAGCCCATTAAAGAAACTTCTTTTTTTAATAATGACCCTAAGGTAGAAGATAAAAATTCTAAAACAGAGATAGGTAAAATACATTCTTTAACTTTTTTTGAAAAACTTTTTGCTGCTTTTGGTGTGTCTCGAGAGAAAGAAAAAATTAATAAAGAAGAAAAACATCCTGAAGTTAAAGTTCCTGAGATTAAGGAGATAAAGACCGAGACAAAAGAGGAAGTAAAGCAAGAAACAAAAGAAGAGCCAACTAAGGAAGTTTCTGTTTTAAGTAATAACTCTAAGTCACAAGATAAAAGCCTTAAGACAGAGATAGATAAAGCACAAAAAAAAGATAAAGCAGATTCTTTAACTTTCTTTGAAAAATTACTGGCTGCTTTTGGTATGTCCCAAAAGAAGGAAAAAATCAATGGAGAGGAAAAGTTTCATGAAGTTAAAAAAGAAAAGACCCATGAAGTTGAAGAAGAAAAATCTCATCAAACTACTGAGGTAAAATCGGAAATAGAACAAGAAAAAGAAATTAAAGATAATTCGAATAAAGAGTCAATTATCTTATTTGGAGAGCCTACAAAAGAAGATGAGGAAGAGCCGATAAAAGCAGCTTCACCGATTTTGGAAAAAAAATCTTTATCACCCATTGGTCTTGAAAAGCCTCCTCGGCCCAAGACTGGTATTTTTTCCGCTCTTTCCGCCTCATTATCTTTCTTCTTTTCTTCTTTGTCTTTGTTTAAAAAATCCAAAACAAAGGAGAATGAAGAAAATAATGAGTCTATTAAAGCACCAATTGTTGTCTCTGATTTTAAAGAGGGTGGTTTTGTTAAAAAAGTTAGTGAGGATAATCAAGAGGGTAAAGAAACTAAAGAGAGTTTTAGAGATAAAAAAATTGAGGTAGGTAATCAACTTGAAAAAAACAAGGAATCTCATGAAGATAGCAGAAAGCTTAGTGAAGATAATAATGAACTCAATGATAATTATAAAAACGATCTTGTCTTGGATAATGATATTCCTACAGTTTTTCTTGACTCTGACGAGTTTAGTAGGGAGATTAAAAAAAGTGATATTAAGGAAAAAGAAGGTGTTCCTTTGGAAAATTCTTTACCTAAGGATCTGAATGATAAAAAAATTCAAGACAAGCAAGCTCAGTCGGTAAAGGATTCAGTAAATGTAGATAGTAGTGATTTATTAGCTGGGAAAAAAAGCAAATTAGCCCTTAAGCTTTCCAAAGAAAGAGAAGAGGAAGAGGTAGTTAGACACCGACTTTCTGTAGAAAACCGTTTTTGGCAATCTTACAGGGGGCCACAAACCAACTTGGTTAAAAATCAACAGGTAGTTTTCTTTAATTGGAAACAAAAGACCTTGGTGTTATCTTTATCGGTAATATTGTGTTGTTTGATAATCAGTGTCGCCTATATCGGCTTATTAATTTGGCAAAAAGATATTATTGATAAAAGCCGAGAATCACAAATTAATTATCAGGCGATCAATAAACAAATTGCTGAAAAAGAAACTGAACTGCGTGAAGTGATTGATTTTAACAATTCTTTGGTTTTTGTAAGCTCCATTATAAAAAATCATGTGTCTTGGGTGGGATTTGCTTTAATGTTGGAGGAAACAACTTTAACTGATGTTTATTGGGAGCGTTTTTCGGGAGATATTTCCGGCAAGTATGTTATTCCCGGTATAGCCAGAAATTTGGCTGCTCAGACTTCTCAAGAAGAAGTATTAAGAAAACACAAATGGGTTAAAAGTGTTACGACCCAAAACAGTCAGGCCCTGGTTGGTGGCAATGAGACTCAACAGACTTCTTCTGAAGAAGAGAATAAAGATGAAAATCAGGCACCTTCTTCAGGTGGTGATAATAGAATAATGTTTAATTTAGAGATTGAGATTGACCCTTTAATTTTTGTTGGGGGTAATTAGAAAATATTCATATGGCTAATATAATTGTTGAAAAAAAAGTAGCACCAAAAAGTCATGATGAGAAATCTTCGGTTTTTGATTTTTTTGTCCGGTTTTTTGCTTGGTTTATTGTTATTGTTTGTTTGGCTATTCTTTTCTCCGGTTATTGGTTTTTATTAAAACCCAAGGTTGATTCAATTACCGTTGATAGGGAAAATCTTTCAAGAGACGAGGATTATTTAGCTAAATCTGATTATTTAATAGAAATGAACAAGATTATTAAAATGTATAATGATATTTCAAGGGAAGATAAAAATCGTATTGAATATATCTTATCATCAAAATATGACTTTCCTCGTTTAAAAACCGTTATTACGAGAGAGTTGAATGTTTTAGTGGAAAGCCTTAATCCAAAGGACAAGCCCCCTATAGTAAACATAGAGTCCATTGAAGTGGTGGATCTAGATAATCCTGCAGATAAATTTCCTTCAATTGTGCAAGTAGATCGAGGGCCCTTGGTTAATCAGATAGGTATTGCGGAAACCTCGGTAACCATTAGCGGCTTGGATTATATTCAATTCAAGGAGATTATGAAAGAATTACGTACCAATTTACGTTTAATGGATGTGATTCATTTAGAGTATGATCCAGTAGCCGTAATCGCCAAATTAAAGATTTTGGTATATTATAAGAAGTAGGACATTATTTTTATTATAGTTTGATTATTAAATCATTATGACTCAAGAAAATAAACAACTTTTAGCTCTCTATCTCAGCGCCTTGTTAGTGGCTGGTGCTTTATTTTTTCTTATTATAAATGTTGAGAAATGGTTTAATCCTTTGGATATAGATAGTCAGTCTGGTGAAAAAGGCCCCAGTGCTTTACTTGAACAAAAGGATCTTAACTTTGGTCTTTTTGATGATGATACTTTTAAAAATCTTCAACCAGTATTATCAGATAAAGATATTAGAGATATTGAGGAAGAATTTGCAGAGGAGGATAGAGAGAAACCTGTTGCTGACTCAGGTAGCAAGGTAAGATATTCCAACCCCTTCCTACCTTTTTATTAATAGTGATTTTCTTATTGATTGTATGGCCAACGATAAAGTTAGACAAGGTAATGACAAAGAAAAAGCTCTGCTGGATAATTTAGTAGCGCGTCGTTTTATTTCCGAAGCTACAGCTACTACTATCTTATCCGAGTCCTCCTCTTCCGGTAAAAATATAGAAGATATAATTTTAGAAAAAAACCTTTTGGCAGTTGAAGATTTTATTAAAGCCAAAGCTGAGTTTTTTGGTTTTCCTTATATTGATCTAATGGATAGGGTGGTTGAAGAAGAGACACTTAATTTGGTGCCACCAAATATTGCTGAGCATTATAAGATTGTGGCTTTTGAAAAAGAGGGTAACCGTATTAAGGTTGGCTTAGTTGATTCTGAAAACGTTAAAGCTAAAGAGGCCATGCAGTTTTTAGCCCAGAGGGGTAAATTTGTTATTGATTATTACCTTATTTCTTTAGCCAGCTTTAATACGGTTTTTAAACAATATAAAGATATTAGTAAGGAAGTTTCTAGTGCTTTAGCCCTTAAAGCAAAAAAAGACGAAAAAGACAGAGAGGCTGTTAAAAAACTTGAAGACACCTCAACTGTTGAAGGGGTGGTTCAAGATGCTCCAGTAGCTAAAATCGTTTCAGTAATTATTCGTCATGCGATTGAAGGTGGTGCTAGCGACATTCATATAGAGCCTTTGCCAAAAGAGTGCCGTGTTCGCTACCGTATTGACGGTATTTTACATACTTCTTTGGTTTTACCAAAAGATGTTCATTCTTCAGTAATAGCTCGTATTAAGGTTCTTTCTGATCTTAAGCTTGATGAAACTCGCATACCGCAAGACGGACGTATACGTTTACGTATTAATGAAAGAGATGTTGACTTTCGTGTTTCTTCTATGCCTCTTTTGGACAATGAAAAAGTTGTTATGCGTGTGCTCGACACAGCCAGGGGAGTTACTGACTTGGAAAAATTGGGCTTTGCTGGTCTTTCTTTAAAAACCCTAAAGAGTAATTTAGATAAAACTGGTGGTATTATGCTAGTAACCGGTCCGACCGGTTCCGGTAAGAGCACAACTCTTTATTCTTTACTGCATATTTTAAACCAAGAATCCAGAAATATCATTACCCTGGAAGATCCAGTAGAATATTTTGTTAAAGGCGTTAACCAATCACAGGTTCATCCGGAGGTTAATTTTACCTTTTCCAGCGGTTTACGTTCTATTTTGCGTCAGGACCCTGATATTATCATGGTTGGAGAAATTCGTGACAATGAGACGGCTGAATTGGCTATTCATGCCGCGCTAACTGGCCACTTGGTTTTATCCACCTTACACACTAGAGATGCTATTGGTACTATAGGGCGTTTACTTGATATGAAAATTGAACCTTTCCTTTTAGCTCAAGTCCTTAATCTTTGTTTGGCACAGCGTTTGGCTAGATGTATTTGTACATATTGTAAGAAAGAAACTAAGTTAGAGGAGGGATTTTTTGCGCAAATAAAGGCTAAAATAGCTGAAATTCCCGAGGCAGCTATTAAGGCTATTATTCCTGATTTTGATCCGACTAAAGTAGTTTTTTATACTGGAGAAGGTTGCTCTCATTGTGGTAAAACCGGCTATCGTTCTCGAGTAAGTATTTCCGAGTCAATTGATGTTAATAATGAAATGAAAGAGTTAATTTTAAAAAACAAAGGATCTATTTCTGTTGACGAGGTAAGAGAAAACCAGTCTTTCATTACCATGGAACAAGACGGTTTAATTAAGTCTATTCAGGGCATTACTACTCTTGAAGAAGTAATGAGAGTTATTCAAAATTAGAATCATATTAAAATCATTTAATTCAATATGAAACGTAAAATTAAAATTTTTTTAGTGGAAGATGACAAATTTTTAATGTCAATGTACAGTCAAAAATTTTTGGCTGAGGGTTTTATTATTCAAGGTGCAGCCAGTGCCGAAGAAGCTTGGCCTGAAATAAAGGCTTTTAAACCGGGTCTTATACTTTTGGATATTATGTTGCCAGGGCAAGATGGTTTGTCTCTTTTAAGATCTTTAAAAAGAGAGCCTTCTTTAGCGCCTATTCCAGTGGTTTTAATGACCAATTTGAGCCGTCCTTCAGATAGAGAGCAGGGTTTAATGCTTGGAGCGGCTGATTATTTGGTTAAAGCTCATTTTTTACCCTCGGAAATTGTTGATAAAGTTAAACAAATATTAGCCTAAGATTATGCCTCTTTATAAATTTAGAGCCTATAATAACGAAAGTGGCCATGAAGAAGTTGGTAAAGTTGAAGCGCTTGATGAAAATCAGGCGTTGGAGACTTTGGCTTCAAAATCTTACCAGGTTATTTCTCTTGAATTGACAACTCAAGGTAAGAGTTGGAGTAATTTGGAATTTTTAAACAGGATTAATGCTAAAGATTTAGTAGTTTTTTCTAGACAATTTTCCGTTATGGTCTCGTCCAGTGTTCCGGTGGTGGAAACTCTGAAAATCTTATCCCAGCAGTTACCTAAACCTAAATTACGTAGAGTAGTAGGAGAAATCGCTGATGAAGTTGACGGAGGAGATCGTCTGTCTGATTCTTTAGCTAAACGTCCGGGTATTTTTTCAAACTTTTTTGTTAGCGTTATTAAATCTGGTGAACAGTCCGGTAAGCTTGATGAAACATTGAATTATATTGCTGATCAGATGGAAAGAGATTTTGAAATGAATTCCAAAATAAAAGGCGCCATGATTTACCCGATCTTTGTGGTGATTTTAATGGTTAGTATGGGTTTTTTGGTAATGATCTTTATTGTGCCGAAATTAACTGAGATTCTTATTGAAACAGGCGGAGAATTACCTATTGCCACCAGAATTTTGATTGGTACTTCTGATTTTTTAGTTGCTTTTTGGTGGGCAGTTATAACTGGTTTAATTGGCCTTATTATTGCCTTTAGGCTTTATTTTAAAACTTCTTTGGGAAGACTTAATATTCACTATCTCATCTTAAAAGTGCCTATTTTCGGTAATCTTTTACAAATGATCTATCTTGTTCGTTTTACCCGTTCTATGAGTACTTTAATCGCTGGGGGTGTTAATATCTCAGAGAGTTTGGCGGTAGCTGGTGAAGTTACTAATAACGCTTATTATCAAAAAATTGTGGAAAAGACTATGATTGAGGTACAAAGTGGTAATTCAATTTCTTTAGTTTTTACTAAAACACCAGAAATTCCCACTATGGTTTCTCAGATGATGATGGTTGGCGAGAAGACTGGTAAGCTGGATCTGTCTTTTGAAAAAATAACTTCTTTCTATAATAGAGAAATTACCAATATGTTAGGTAATTTAATGTCTTTAATTGAGCCTATTTTAATGGTGGTTATGGGTTTGGGTGTGGGTATTATGGTAGCAGCTATTTTGTTGCCGATGTATAATGTAGCTAGCCAATTATAGTTATCCACAAGTGTTTTTTAAAGGCTCTTGCGCCTAATTGTAAAAAAGTGTATAATTTTATTATATGTCTGGTACGTGTGTTCCAGTCTAAAAATAGAAAGGGGGTGACATTATGACACAAAATACAAATCGTAAGGGTTTTACTTTGATTGAATTGTTGGTGGTTATCGCCATTATTGGTATTCTTTCAACTTTGGCTGTCGTTGCCCTCGGTAATGCCAGAATGAAGTCTCGTGACGCTAAGCGTGTTTCTGATGTTCGTCAGATTCAGACTGCTTTGGAGTTACACTTGAATGATCAATCAACTTATCCGGCTAACCTTACCAGCGGTATTCCTACCTATATGCCGGTTATTCCAACTAATCCAGCACCTCAAAATGATGGAAGTTGTCCCGGTGGTCCTTATACCTATACCCAGACAAACGCAGGTGCTTCTTACACTTTAAGATTCTGCCTTGGTGCAGATACCGGAAGTATAGGAGCTGGCACTCGTACACTCACCCCGGTGGGTATTCAGTAATTTATTTTTCAAAAAATATATAAAAATACAGATAATGAGATATTCTCATGATCTGTATTTTTATATAATTAAACTTTTTTATCTTTTCTATGTTTCCATGATTATTTTGTTTTATACTCTCCTCTAGTGAAGCTATGATTTTATAAGTAACTCCTCATATAGCTTAGCTGAATAATTCATGGTTATCCACAAGTGTTTTTTAAAGGCTCTTGCGCCTAATTGTAAAAAAGTGTATAATTTTATTATATGTCTGGTACGTGTGTTCCAGTCTAAAAATAGAAAGGGGGTGACGCTATGATAAAAAATACAAATCGCAAGGGTTTTACTTTGATTGAATTGTTGGTGGTTATCGCCATTATTGGTATTCTTTCAACTTTGGCTGTCGTTGCCCTCGGTAATGCCAGAATGAAGTCTCGTGACGCTAAGCGTGTTTCTGATGTTCGTCAGATTCAGACTGCTTTGGAGTTACACTTGAATGATCAATCAACTTACCCGGCTAACCTTACCAGCGGTATTCCTACCTATATGCCGGTTATTCCAACTAATCCAGCACCTCAAAATGATGGAAGTTGTCCCGGTGGTCCTTATACCTATACCCAGACAAACGCAGGTGCTTCTTACACTTTGAGATTCTGCCTTGGTGCAGATACTGGAAGTATAGGAGCTGGTACTCGTACACTCACCCCGGTGGGTATTCAGTAATTTATTTTTCAAAAAATATATAAAAATACAGATCATGAGATATTCTTATGATCTGTATTTTGTAGGAATATGAAAAAAGAGGTGCTTATAAAAATTTCTTCGTTAGTTGTTGATTGGGGATTACGATTGTCGGTCTTTTTAGTACCAATTTATTTTGCTTGGTTTAAGGAGAATTACGGTGTTTTTGATCTTAACAAGGTTTTTCTTCTGGGCTTTTTAAGTGTTTTTATTTTGTCCGCTTGGTTTCTTAATCTTTCTTTAACTCGTTCTTGGTCTAGAGTTAGACAGACAAGAGTTTTTTTACCCTTTTCTTTAGTGATTCTCTCTTGGGGTTTAGCTACTTTAGTAGCTATTAATTCTGAAATGGCTCTGTGGGGATCTTATGGCAGAAAACAGGGTCTTTATGCTTTACTTAATTACGCTTTAATATTTTTTATTGCTGTTAATTGGCTTAAGGATAGACGAAGTTTTGAGAAAATTTTAGCTTGGTGGTTGGCCGGGGTTTTCTTGTCTTGTTATTATGGTTTGATTCAGCTTGCGGGGCTTGATCCTTATAATTGGCTTGTAGTGTCAAACTATCGTATTTTTTCAGGGTATGGGCAGACTAATTTTTTTGCCCATTATTTGGTTGTTTCTATTCCGCTGACTGTTTATTTTATTTTTCAGGTGGCTAAAAAGAGGTTAATTATTTTTGCTTTATGGAGTCTTTTGGCCATGGAGTTTACTTGCTTACTCTTTACTTATAGTCGCGGTGCTTGGTTGGCCTTACTGGCAGCTGGTTTTACTGCTTTTCTTTTTTGGTTGATTAGGAAAAAATATTTTAAAACTTTAACCACCATTCTTGTTTTATCTGCTTGCTCAATTTTTTTATTATTTTTTACACCTCTTCGTTCTTTGGTTACTTCTTTTACCGATACCGAAGAGCACTCTTTTTTTGTAGTAAGAATTTCCAGTATTCTTGATTTTAAAAATGATACTATTAAAGCCAGGCTCCAATATTGGGAGCCTACTTTACCCACTTTTTTCAAAGAAACTCCTTTACGTAATCAACTATTTGGCTATGGTCCAGATAATCAGGAATTTTTTTATAGTCGCTTGTACCAAGCTGATTGGGCTTATTTTGAGGCTATTAACTCTTTTCCAGATAGGGCACACTTGGTTTTTTTTGATATTCTTTTACATTTCGGAATTTTGGGCTTATTGGCCTTTACTTGGTTTAGTTTTCTAATTATCAAAAGGCTATTTCTTTTTATTCTAAGATCACCCGAGCAAGGTAATTACTTTCTCGCTCTGACGGTTTTTGTTTCCTTAGTCGCTTATTTTGTTAATAACCTTTTTAGTTTTTCTACCACTGCTATGAGTCTTTTGTGGTTTATTTTAATGGCCATAGCTTGGTTAATTCCCGATAATTACCGATTAACAATTAAGCCAATAAAGTCTTTTAGTTCAATTTCTCTTTATTTTATTACTTTTTTTGTTTTCTTGACCACTTTTTTTGTTTGGTATATGCATGGGTTAAGTGCTTATGTAGCTGATCATTATTTATATGAAGCTAAAAAGTTGGGTCACAAAGCACCATGTGCACAAGTTTTACCGAAAATAAATAAAATGCTTGATTGGTATTTTGTTGAACCTCTTTATAGGGAAAATTATCTAAGTTATTATTCTAGATGTTTATCTTCTATTGATAAACAAGAGGATAGGCTATTGGTAGCTTCTTTAATGGATGAGGTTTTTGACAGTTTAAAGAAAAATTATCAGCTTTATAACCATAATTTAAGCATAGCTTTAAGCTATACTACCTTGGGTGAATATCTTGATAAAAAATACTATGAGGAGGCTGAAGAAATTTATTTTGATTTAATCAATTTAAATCCTTGGCTTACTTCCACTTACCAAGATTTTGGTATAATGAGAATTAAACAGCAGAGATTCGAAGAAGCTATTGATATTTTCCAGGAAGGTTTGAATAGATCTCCAGATTCTTATAAATATGATACTATAAGAAGGGAATTAATTAAGAGATCTTTAGCTAACTTTCATGAATTAATTGGCAGTGTTTATTTTATGAAGAATGAGCTTGGCCTTTCTTTGGAGTCTTATCAAAAGGCGGTGGAATTAAATCCTAAGTTAGCCACTGCCTATAAAAAAATTGCTGATATCGCTTATGCCAGAGGAGAGTTTGAGGAGGCGATAAGATTAACCTATTTAGGTTATAGTCAATTTCCCAATGACTATACTTGGTCATATGCTTTAGCCATTCTTTATCATGAAAAAAAAGACACGGAAAAGGCTTTAGAGTATTCTTATAAAGCTTTGTCTTTAAGCCCAGAGAATGAACAGGTTAAGGAGCTTTTGGAAATTATTGAAAACCAATAGCCTTGTCTTTGATTGGTTTTTCCTATATTATTATAATAATGAGTTTTATGGAATTATTTGTTTTAATTATCTTATTTGGATTGATTATCGGCAGTTTTTTAAATTGTCTTATTTGGCGTCTTTATGCTGGAGAAACTTTGCTTGGCCGATCTTATTGTCCCCATTGCAGGGTTAATATCGGCTGGTATGACAATATTCCTTTTTTAAGTTATTTAATCCTTTTGGGTAAGTGTAGACATTGTAGAAAAAGTATTCATTGGCATTATCCGCTGGTTGAAGTTTTAACGGCCGGTATTTTTGCTTTGGTGTTTTATTATTTAAGTCGTTTTAACGGCTTGGCTTTTGATTGGGATTGGACGGTCTGGTTAACCTTAGCTCGTGATTTATTTATTGTCTGTATTTTTTTGGTGATTTTAATTATGGATATGCGTTGGTATGTGGTTTCCGATCTTGTAACCATACCAGCTATAGTGATAATTACAGTTATTAATTTACTCTTAGGGTACAGTTGGAGTATTATCGGCTTAGGTGCTTTGGTTGGTGGTGGTTTTTTCCTTTTGCAATATTTAATTTCCCGCGGTCGCTGGATAGGTGATGGAGACATTAGGATAGGTTTACTACTTGGTGTCTTTTTTGGTTGGCCGATGGTAATATCTTCTATTGGCCTGGCCTATGGATTGGGAGCTATTGCTGGTATTATATTGTTAATTACTCGTAAGAAAAAAGCTCATTCCATGATGCCACTTGGTTCTTTTTTGGCGATTGGCGGAATAATCTCAATTTTTCTTGGAGAGTTTTTGGTTAATTGGTATCTTCGTTTAATTAATGTTTTATAGTTTTCTATGTCTAAAAAGAATAGTTTCAAAAAAACTAAATATATTTTCGTAGTCGGGGGAGTTATGTCCGGTGTGGGTAAAGGCGTAGCAGCGGCCAGTATGGGTAGAATTTTAGAGAGTAAGGGCTATAATGTTAGTGCTATTAAGATAGACCCTTATATTAATGTTGATGCTGGTACTATGAATCCAATAGAGCATGGAGAAGTTTTTGTTACTGAAGATGGGGATGAAACAGACCAGGACATAGGTAATTATGAAAGATTTTTAAATAAAAATATTTATAAAGATAATTACATGACTACTGGCCGAGTTTATCAGGCAGTGATTGAGCGTGAACGAAATTTGGGTTATGGTGGCAAATGCGTAGAAGTGGTGCCTCACATTCCGATGGAGATTAAAGAAAGAATTGAGAGAGCCGTTAAAAAGACCGGTGCTGAGATTATGATTATAGAAATAGGTGGGACGGTGGGGGAATACCAGAACATGCTTTTTTTGGAAGCTGCTCGTATGATGAAACTAGCCCTAAAAGATGACGTGGCTTTTGTTATGGTTAGTTATTTACCAATTCAGTCTGGAGAAATGAAGACTAAACCAACACAGTATGCTATTAGAACCTTAAATGCTGCCGGTATTCAGCCGGACTTTATCATCGCTCGTTCCATTGTTGCGCTTGATAATGTTAGACGACAAAAAATAGCTCTAAATTGTAATATTAATCCAGAAGATGTTATCTCCGCACCGGACAGTTCTTCTATTTATCAGGTACCGGTTAATTTTGAAAAAGATCATTTGGGTGAAAGAATCCTTAAAAGATTCAGTCTTAAACCTAGACAAAAGGACCTTAAAGAATGGCGCTCTATGATTAAAAAAATGGAAGGCGCCAAAAAAACAACACAGATCGCCATTGTTGGTAAATATTTTCGTTCTGGTGATTTTCATCTAACTGATTCTTATATCTCAGTTTTAGAAGCTCTTAAGCACGGTGGCTTAGCCAATAATTGTCGAGTTAATATTCATTGGCTATCATCTGAAGAAGTTGAAGAAAAGGGAGTTTCAGTTTTAAAGAAATATCAGGGAATTATTGTACCCCAAGGTTGGGGTAGTAGAGGTTCTGAGGGTAAGATTAAAACCATTAAGTATTGTCGAGAGAACCGAGTACCTTATTTTGGGCTTTGTTATGGTATGCAGATGGCGGTGGTGGAGTTTGCTAGGAATGTAGCCGGTTTAAAAGGTGCCCATAGTATTGAAGCTGATCCAAAAACACCTCATCCAGTACTTGAAGTAATGCCCGAACAAAAAAATGCCTTAGCGGCCGGTCGTTACGGTGGCACTATTCGTCTTGGTGGTTGGCCCTGTAAAACCGTACCCGGAACTCGTTTGGCGGGAATTTATAAAAAAAGAGCAGATAAAAAAGGTATAGTATCAGAAAGACACAGACATCGCTATGAATTTAATCCAAAATATAGGGCAATCCTTGAAGAAAAAGGCTTGGTTATTTGCGGTACTTCACCGGACAATAAAATAGTTGAAGCCATTGAATTAACTGATCATCCCTTCTTTATCGGTACACAATTCCATCCTGAATATATTTCTCGACCACTGGATCCACATCCTTTATTTACGGAATTCATTAAAACTTGTTTGTCTTAGTATCTTTTAACTTTTATGAATTTTTCTCTTGTTATTGTTTCTTACAAAACTAAAGACTTATTAAAAGAATGCTTGCAGTCGTATACAACTCAGATAAAAGAATCAGCAGATGAAATTATCGTTGTTGATAACGACTCTCAAGATGGTAGCGTTGAAATGGTTAAAGAATATTTTCCTGGTGTTAGAGTGTTAGCCAATGATTTTAATGCCGGTTTTTCAAAGGGCTGTAATCTGGGTTGGAAAAACTCCAAGAATGATTTTATTATTTTCTCAAATACTGATATAAACATTCCTGAAGGTTTTTTTGACAAACTCCGTCTGGAGTGTAAAAGTATCAAAGACTGGGACATTATGAGTCCGGAATTACGATCACCTGACAAGTCTTTAATCCAAGCCAGCTGGTCTTATGAGTTGTCTTTTTGGGGAGAGTTTTTTTCTATGTTTTTTTCTCCCGATAGAGTCGCTAAAATACCTTTCATGAATTACTTAACGGTTAAGAGACAAAGTAAGGTTCGCGAAGTTGATTTGGTGGCCGGTGCCTGCATGATTGCCAAAAAACAATTTTTACAAACCGTTAACGGTTTTGATGAAAATTTTGAACTTTATTTTGAAGACGCTGATCTTTGTTACCAGTGCAGAAAAATCGGTGGGCGGGTGATATTTAATCCTAATATTTTTGTTTTTCATGGCTTGGGTAAATCAGGCGAAGGCATGAGTAGAAAGATTAGTTTTATTTATAGACAAAGCCAGATATATTATTATCGGAAGAATAACGGTTTTTTACAGCTACAGCTGCTCAAAATTTACTTGCTTTTTAAATGGTTTCTTTTTAAGGGTCTTTTAAAGAATAAAAAAGACAGAAATATTTTTTTTGACATTATTAGAGAAAATAAGAGATTCAGTTTAATTGATAATTTTTAAATAATAATATGAATAATAAATTTAATGCCATAAAGTTGGTGATAAAAAAAGAGGGTTGGTTGGCGCTTTTTCAAAAGAGACAGGTTTATCACCATCTATTGTTTCCCTTTTTCTATCTTTGGTCTTGGCTGAGGATAAAATTTTTTAAGAGTCAAGATATTAAAAAAATAGTTGATTTTATTTTTTCTTTGGGTTTTGGCTTTTTTGATCCGATTCAGTTAAAAAGTGAAATTATTTCTTTATTAGAAATTGTTAAAACAGCTAAGCCTCGTGTTATTTTAGAAATAGGTACCGCTAAGGGCGGAACGCTTTTTCTTTTTTCAAGAATAGCGGATAATAAAGCTGAGATTATTAGCCTTGATTTAGATGCGTCTTTAGGTAAGTACGGTGGCGGTTATCCGGTCATTAAAAAGCCTCTTTTTAAATCATTTGCTCAGGCTGAGCAAGCTATTCATTTAATTAGAGCCGATTCACATAAAGAAAGCACCAAGGAAAAAGTTAAAGGTTTATTACAGGACAAGTTAGTGGATTTTTTATTTATTGATGCGGATCATACTTACGAGGGAGTTAAAAAAGATTTTTTAATGTATTCCGAGTTAGTTAGACCGGGTGGTTTAGTGGCTTTTCATGATATTATTACCGCTAACGATACTGATGATTACGGAGTTGAGCGTTTTTGGAATGAAATAAAAAACAACTATGAACATTTTGAATTTATAGAAGATAGAAGTTTGAGAGCTTATGGTATAGGTCTTTTAATTAAAACCGAATAGGGTTAAGCTTTATGTTGTTTGATTATTTTTATCAAAAATTATTAAAAAGTAAAGGAAAAAGTACTTTATTGAATTATGGCAGAAGTATTATTAAAGATTGGGTTTTAATTTATAACCAAAGCAAAAATCAACCTTTGAAAATATTTGATATTGGTTGTTCTCGAGGTGATGATTTGCTTAATATAAAAAATGAGTTTTTTAAAATTGGACTTGATACCGATTTACATGGGCTGGAAATAAACAGTGTTTATGCTGAAGAAGCGGTTAAAAGGGGGATATCAGTGGCTTCTTTGGATATTGAAAAAGATAAATTGCCTTATGAAAACAATTTCTTTGATATCATTGTCGCTAACCAGATTCTTGAGCATGTTAAAGAGTTTTTTTGGATTAATTCGGAAATTAACAGAGTTTTAAAGCCCGGTGGACTATATATCATCGGGGTGCCGAATTTAGCATCTTTCCATAATAGACTTTTATTATTATTCGGTCAGCAACCAACGTCGATTAGAACATTAGGGCCTCACGTTAGGGGTTATACGAAAAAAGATCTTGTTGAGGCCATGACTAAACATGGAGGCTTTCGTTTACTATCTTCGGCTGGTGGTAATTTTTATCCTTTCCCTCCTACTTTAGCTAAATTTTTAAGTAAACTTTTCCCTAGTGCTGCGGTTTCTCTTTTTTTAGTTTTTGAAAAAACCAAGGAGTCTTCTTTTAAAGAATTTTTAGCTGTACCTCTTGAAACTAATTTTAAGATATAAGATTAAGATAGCATAAAGATTAAGATGTTGTTGAAACAATAGTGAGTAATAATGATATAATAACAATAAAGATATAACTTATTAATAAAAAACACCGCCCATAGGCGGTATTTTTATAGCATTTTACTGGTTTATTATTCTAAACTTTTTAAAATAATTATTCAGTTACAACACTCACCACGGTTGATCTTTTCAAGGCGCCGTTAAATTTTTTCATTTTCTTTGAAGAAAATTTAACCATACCATTGGTCTCACTATATAGAGTGTCATCTTTGCCGCGTCGAACATTTTTGCCAGGATGATATTTAGTACCCCTTTGTCTAATTAGAATACAACCAGGTTTGGCAATTTGTCCGTCCTGGAGTTTAACACCCAGGCGTTTTCCGATACTGTCGCGGCCCAGCGCGGTAGAACCGCCGGCTTTCTTATGTGCCATATAATATATTTAAATTACAAGTTTTTCGCTTCCCAGGCGAATAAAATTACTTTGTAAAGGCTATTTATCATTATAGCAAACAAAGAGCCCTGTGTCAAGCAATGTACGTTTGCAGGGTTAATGTTACCTTTTCTCGGGGTAAAAGGCAAATGGAATGGTAAAGGGAGGCGGCTAGTTTCTGCTTAGGGGTAAGTCCATTCATACCAAAGCCATAATGCTTGCGTTCGTTATTGTAATACGCCAACCAACGGTTCAGTTTGTAACTCAAAAGCTCCATTGAATCATAAAACCCACATTGAGGCCAAAAGAACTGCTCTTTTAGGGTTTTGTGAAAGCGTTCAATCTTGCCGTTCTCCTGGGGGCAGTGAGCATGGATGGTAACGACTTCAATGCCCAGTGTATGGCAAAAGGCTTTGAGTTGTTTGCCGTAGCGGTTATCTACCCGAAGACGCCGGATTGTAAAGGGCACGGTTGCCACCAGATATTTCACAAAGTCAATGGCATTAAGGCAGGTCTCGCGCTCATACAGTTTTGCCCCAACATGACGTGAGCAATCATCAATAGCGTCAAAACAGGCTAGATTTCGTCCTCGGCCAAAGGGGTAGCACGCATCCATTTGCAGCTCTAAACCGGGGGTTTCAAGGCAGTAGAGCTTAGGCTTGGCTCTTGGTAGTCCCAGGTAATCCTTGTTGTAACGGATACGGTTGCGTTTAAGGATACGGTAGACAGTAACGGGGTGAAGAACTATACCACGTTCTTTAAAGTAATCTGCAATGGCTCTGGTGGTGGCACGAGAGTTTAAGATGGCAATATCGCAGACACGTTGCTCAAGTGAAGCCGGTGTCCGGTTAGCGGCTACACCATGTTTTGGCCCGGTCTTTTTTGGCACCAAGATAGCTTCTCCATGAATCATATAGAGTGACTTTAGGCGGCATAATGATTTGGGATGCATGCCAAGGAGCTTGGCTGCCTCTACCCCCTTTATTTGTTTAGCGACACATTTGTCTAGAATAGCTTTTTTCATAGCAATGACTTCAGCTTGTAGATTTCGAGCTTTTCCCATAATGATGGCAATAAATACTTAGAAGGTAATTATGCCACCATTTAGCCTTTGAGCGAAACCCCAAAGGTAACCCTAATTGCTGCAATTGGAACACCCTGTGTCAAGCAATTGCTTTTTAATATTTCTTAAATCCATTTGCTCATCAGTCTTTTTAATGATACAATATTGTATTGATTGCCTTAGTTGTCTTAGTCTTCTTATTAGTCTTTCCAGTCTTTTTTAGTTCTAACTTACCCTTTAATATTAGCTTACTTCTTAACCTATGTCTTTTGTTCACCTCCATGTCCATAGTCATTATTCTCTCCTTGACGGTCTAACCAAAATAGATGACTTAGTGGCAGCCGCTAAAGCCGACGGCGCTCCCGCAGTGGCGCTAACTGATCATGGAGTTATGTACGGTGTTATAGAGTTTTACGAAAAATGTCTTAAGGCTGATATTAAACCGATTATTGGAGTGGAAACATATTTAGCGCCCGCTTCCAGACATGATCGAACCACTCGTGCGGGTGAAAAAAATTATTTTCATTTAGTGCTATTGGCTAAAAATAATACAGGTTATCATAACCTGGTAAAATTAACCTCCATTGCTCATGTTGAGGGGTATTATTACCGTCCCCGTATAGACTGGGAGGTACTGGAAAAATATTCCGAAGGTCTTATTGCCACTAGTTCTTGTTTAGCAGGTGAGGTTCCTAGATTATTATTAGCAGATCAACAAGATAAGGCTTTGGAAAAAATAAGACATTATCAGAAAGTTTTTGGTAAGGAAAATTTTTTTCTGGAGCTCCAAGATCATCCTGAAATACCGGAACAAGTTAAAGTTAATGATTTATTGATTCAACTAGGTAAGGAACATAATATTCCTCTGATTGTTACCAATGACGTTCATTATCTAAGAGCTGATGATGATGAGGCCCAAGATATTTTGCTTTGTATCCAAAATGGTAACAGAAAAGAAGACACCAATAGAATGTCCATGATGGGAGTTAATTTCTCCTTTAAAGCTAAAGAAGAAATTGCCACTGCCTTTGCTCATGTGCCTGAGGCTCTTGAAAATACCGTTAAAATTGCCGAGATGTGTGATGTGCAACTTGAGTTGGGCTCTGTCCAGTTGCCGCACTTTGAGGTTCCCGAGGGTTTGGATGGCTTGTCTTATCTTAGACAACTATGTATTAAGGGTTTTCCATTGCGTTATGGTAAAACATACGAAGAAATTGATCAGGTATATAAAGAAAGACTTGATTATGAATTGGAAGTAATTGCTAAAATGGGCTGGCCTTCTTATTTTTTAATTGTGGCAGATTTTGTTAGCTGGGCTCGTTCACAAGGTATTTTGGTTGGTCCGGGTAGAGGTTCGGCCGCCGGCTCTTTAGTTTGTTATCTAACAGGTATTACCAATCTTTGTCCAATTGAATATAATCTGATTTTTGAACGTTTTCTTAATCCTTATCGTATCTCCATGCCTGATATTGATTTAGATTTTGCCGATAGCCGACGAGGTGAAGTTTTGACTTATGTACAAAATAAATACGGGCATGATCATGTGGCGCAGATTATTACCTTTGGTACCATGGCGGCTCGAGCAGCCGTACGAGATGTGGGAAGGGTTTTGAATTACCCTTATGATTATTGTGACAAACTCTCTAAAACCATACCGCCCATGATGAAACTCAAAGAAGCTCTTGAGCGTTCACCTGATCTACGAGCCATGTATCGTGAACCAGAAGCCGGAAGAATCATTGATTATGCGTTAAAACTGGAAGGGGTGGCTAGACACAGTTCAGTACACGCTTGCGGAGTTTTGATCACTAAAAATCCCCTAGTTGATCATGTACCGATTCAATATGTCTCTTCTTCGGATAAAAGTTTGGTTTCGCAGTATTCTCTTCATCCAATTGAAGATCTTGGGCTTTTAAAGATGGACTTTTTAGGGCTTAGTAACCTAACGATTATTGAATCAGCCATTAATATTATTAAAAATACCCAAGGGATGGTTATAGATATTGATAAGATACCCCTTAATGATCAGAAAACTTATGAGCTTTTCCAAAAAGGGGAGACTACCGGTGTTTTTCAGTTTGAATCAAGCGGCATGAAAAGATATCTTAAGGAACTTAAACCGACTGAATTTGAAGATATTATTGCTATGGTGGCTCTTTATCGTCCCGGGCCAATGGAATGGATTCCCGATTATATTGCTGGTAAGCACGCTCGTAAAAAAACTAAGTATCTTCATCCCAAACTTGAACCGATTCTTGAGGTTACTTATGGTGTAGCTGTTTATCAGGAACAGGTTTTGCAAATCGCCAGAGCACTGGCTGGCTTTAGCTTAGGAGAAGCTGATGTTTTACGTAAAGCGGTTGGTAAAAAAATACCAGAGCTTTTAGCCGAACAAAAAGAAAAATTTGTGGAAGGGTGTGTAAAGAATGGGCTTAATAGTAAGTTAGCTGAAGAAATTTTCTCCTTTATTGAACCTTTTGCTGGCTATGGTTTTAATCGTTCGCACGCCGCTTGTTATGCTATGTTGGGTTACCAAACCGCTTACCTTAAAGCCAATTGGCCAACTGAATTTATGGCCGCTCTTTTAACCTCAGACCAACAAAATAGCGATCGAGTGGCTATTGAAATTGAGGAGTGTCGCTCTATGGGTATTACTATCCAACCACCTGATCTTAACGAGTCCTTTGATAACTTTACAGTGGTAATGGATCAGGCAGGTGAAGGGTCGGATAAAAAAGAATCAAAGACCATTCGTTTCGGACTTAAAGCCATTAAGAATGTTGGAGAGCATATTTCGGAAATAATTATTAGTGAAAGAAAAGCCAATGGTCGTTTTAATGATATTTCGGATTTTCTTGAAAGAATTAATGATAAAGACCTTAATCGTAAGTCACTGGAAAGCTTAATTAAAGCTGGAGCTTTGGAAAGTTTTGCCGATCGAGGTGTTCTTTTAGCCAATGTTGATTACATGATAGCTTTTCATAAAGAGGCTGAACAACGTCGTCTTAGTAAGCAAGGCACTTTGTTTGGGGCCACAGAGGCTTCTGTTATGGGTATTGATTTAAAGCAAGCTCCACCAGCTTCCCGACAAGAAAAGTTATCTTGGGAAAAAGAATTACTAGGTCTTTATATTACTGAACATCCCTTTTCGGAGTATCGCCCCTTACTTGAGGGTGTCATAACGCCTCTACAAGCTCTGTCGTCTGTACCCAACGGGCAAGAGACGTCCATAGCTGGTGTAGTTGGTTTAATTAAGAAAATAGTAACCAGAAAAAACGAGTCAATGATTTTTGTTAAACTTGAAGATGGTTTGGCTGTTACTGAGCTGATAATTTTTCCTAAACTACTTAATGAAACTTCCCTAATCTGGGAGACCGGTAAGGTAATACTTGCCCAGGGCTCTTTATCTGATAAAGACGGAGAAAGAAAAATTTTAGTTAATAGAGCGGTTGAGTTAACTTCCGCTAACTCTACGATTGCCATTCGGGAGTTTAAACCAAAAGCACCTTTTAGAAATTCAGTTCCTAAACCTCTTGATTACCGAACGGCTGTTAACGGTTATAGTCCTAAAAAACCAGAAAAGTCTTTAACATTAATTATTAGTAACCCAACGAAGGTTGGTGAAGTTGGGAATGATTTAAAGGATATTTTTGCTTCTTTTCCTGGTACTTGTCCGGTTTTTCTTAATTTATCAAGTAACGGAGAGACTAAGGTTTTAAAGACTAATTACTTAGTTGAGCCACACGAGGAATTACTTAACAAGCTTCGTCGTGATTTTTCTGATGTCTTAAAAATCAAGACCTCTTAACTTATTTCTAAAAATGTTTTATAATTAAGAGGTTATTAAATTAACTCTTTTAACCCCATTGTTTTATGCCAAAAAAAACCTCCGAGAAAAAAAGTGTAACTAAGAAAGCTTCAGCTAATATTAAGATTAAGCAGCGTAAAAAGGCTAAGCCGGTACCCGAAACTCACGTGATTGATCTTAAAAAACATGCATTAGTGGAAGTTAAAGAGGAGCCGATTATTAAGAAAAAACCTGAATTAGAGGAAAATTATGAGGATGAAGAAGAGATTGAAGAAGACTTGGAAGTAGAAGAGACAGAATTTGCCGTTCGTCCTCGCCGGGCTCGTTTAACCGAAGAAGGAGAAAATAAGACTTCTTATAAAAAAGTTATTGGTATTTTTTTGACACTTAGTGGGCTTTGTTTATTGGCCGCCGCTTATGTAGCTTTTATACGTTTAGATATTGTTATTAAGAGTGAGCCTAGATTACTTGAGACCGAATCTTTGTTTACCATTTACGACCGACCGGATAATTACAACCTACCTTCTGATGGAATCTTGGGCTTAGTTAGAGAAATGGAAATAGATTTTAGTCGAGAATTTACTACTACTGGACAAACCGAAGGTAAGGCCGAGGTTAGTGGCCGGGTGACGATTATTAATAATTATTCACAAAGTCAACCCTTAGTGGCTACTACCAGACTTTTATCTAGCAACAATCAGCTGTTGCGTTTGCGTAATACCGTTTCCGTACCGGCTGGTGGCAGCATTGAAGTTGATGTTTATTCTGATGAAGTTGATCCTAGGTTCTTTTTACCGGCTGGTCGTTTAACTATTCCCGGTTTATGGGCGGGCTTACAAGAACAAATTTATGCTGAAGTCGGTAGTGATCAGGTAACTTATCGTTCAGAAACTATTTCTGTTGTTTCTGAGCAAGACCTTAATAATGCGATTGCTGCTGTCCGAGATGAGATAATTAAAGAGGCTCGTCGTTCTATTGAGGAAAAATATGCTGATTATGATGAAAAATTATATGAAATAGATGAGTCAAGCATTACCTATGAAACGAAAGCTAAGGCTGGGGATCAAGTGGAAACTTTTACTATGCAGCTTAGCGGTTTGGTTAAAGTAGCAGCTTTTGATTCAGAGAATATTCGTGGTGAACTTGAATCTTTAGTTTATGCCTCAACCGAAGAAGGAGGTAAAGTTACCACTAAACCGAAAATTAATTTTACTATTATCCAGGCAGATACAGTAGATAACATTGCTGACGTTAAAGCTTCTATAGTGGCTGATGCAACATTTTCTCCGGCCATGGAAATAATAGATCGTTCGTCCTTGGTTAATTTACGTAAAGATCAGGTAGAAGCTTATCTTAACCGACAACCATGGATAACTTCTTATGAACTTAATTTTCAGCCTACTTTTTGGAAAATTTCTCCAGCCTTGGCCGATAGGATTAAGATTTATCAGGAGTAACTCATCATGAATATAAATAACAAAAGAGCTTTTACTCTTGTAGAACTCCTGGTAGTTATAGCCATTATTGGAGTAATTTCCACTTTAGCGACTATCTCTTTTTCCAACTCAAGACTATCCGCGAGAGATGCTAAACGTTTAAGTGATATTAGATTAATGTCTAATGCTTTGGAATTATATTATGCGGATCACGGAAGTTATCCTGATGAAGTTGATTTCCAACCCGGACAATCATTGATCAGTACAGATGGACAAATCATTTATTTAGCCTCTGTTCCCGACAATCCTATTCCCTGGACAGACGGGGATTGTCCTGAGGAAAACTATGGTTATGAAACATCAGATGGCTCTTCTTATCTTATAACAACTTGTCTTGGTGGAGAGTCTGCGACTTTTGCTCCTGGTGTTATTACTTATAGTCCCGAAGAAGGTTTAATCGGGCAAACTCCGGAAGGTGGCGGGGGCGGTGGACCTGTTGCTAGTTTTAACTGCGGTGATCCAATTGAAGATGATGATGGTAATGAATATAATACCGTTCAAATAGGTACACAATGTTGGATGAAAGAAAATCTTAAAGTCGGAACTATGGTAAATAGTCAATTTAATTCACCTTGCGTTTATATTTCGAGCGTGCCCGGGTATTCTTGTCAGAATAATAATGCTGTTATTCAAAAATATTGTTACGGAAATAACGCTAGCAATTGCGAAACTTATGGGGCCTTATATGAATGGCACCAGGCCATGAATTTGCCGACAGCGTGTGCTAATACTAACTGCTCTGGTAGTATTCAGGATCCGCATCAGGGCATTTGTCCAACTGGATGGCATATTCCGACAGACGAAGAATTTAATACCCTTGAACTATACACTCTTGCTACTATAAATAGTCAGAATAATCAGTACCCCTGTAGCACAGGAGAGCTAACTTGGTCTCGTTGTGCTGATAATAATGGCACTGAAGCAGGAGGGCCAAGTGGAGTTGGAAAATCCCTTAAACTTGGCTCTAATTATAGTAATGATAATTTAGTTGGATTTAGCATGTTGATGAGTGGCGGTGGTTCTCCGAGTCGTTCTCCCTCTGGCGGATTTAATAATGTGGGTTTTTATGGGTTTTTATGGCTATCAGATGAGACGAGTACTATAAATGTTTTAACTCGTCAATTATATTCGGAGAATAGGACAATTCGTCGAGCTAATGCTTTTAATAAATTATGGGCGCTTAGTGTTCGTTGTGTTAAAGACTAACTCTTTTGTACTTATTTTGTAGTTAGTTGTTCATTTATAGAGTGTAATTTTAACCTTATAAAAGCACTTAGTTGACAAATTCTTAAGGCTTGCTAATATTAATGTTAGTTCTTGATAAATCTTAAATGTTTTAGTTTTTAGTTCTTCGGCGATTGTCGCGGCTACCACCCGCGGTTTGATTAATAACTTAGTTAAATAATCAGATCTCTTTAGAGACTAAGCTGATTTTAGAGAGCCGTTTGTCTTTTAAGACCAAGCGGAAATCAGGTGGAACCGCGAGACTTTTGTCCCGTCCTGATAATCACACAATTGTTTTTTTGTGTTATTGTCAGGGCGGGTTTTATATTATTTTAACCTGTAAATAACATCTTTAATTTTCGTTTTATTTCATTTATTTTTTAATTTATTTTATAACTCCATTAACCATATGTCACCCTTACCACTCTCCACTAAACGCCACTCTTTAGCTCATCTTATGGCTCACGCAGTGCAAGAGCTTTATCCGGACGCTCTTTTTGCCATTGGTCCGGATATTGCTGATGGCTGGTATTATGACATTGATTTTCCTAGCAGCAAACCTAGGGAAGAAGATTTTTCTGCCCTGGAAGAAAAAATGTCTGAATTAATTAAAAAAGATTTGCCTTTTAAGCATTCTACGATGACGATTAAAGAGGCTTTGGTTTGGGCTGAAGAAAATAAGCAACCTTATAAAATAGAACTGATTAATGATTTAGCTGCTGCCGGCGAGACAGAAGTAAGTTTTTACTCGGTTGGTGCTTTTACCGATCTTTGTCGAGGGCCTCATGTAGAGCATACCGGACAAATTTCTTTGGATAGTTTTAAATTACGTAGCTTAGCCGGTGCCTATTGGCGAGGAGATGAAAAGAGACCAATGTTAACTCGTTTATATGGTTGGGCCTTTAATGATAAGAAAGCCCTTAAAGGCCACTTAGCTATGCTTAAAGAAGCGGAAAAAAGAGACCATCGCAAGTTAGGTAAAGAGCTGGATTTATTTGTTTTTTCCGAGCTAGTGGGAGCTGGACTGCCTTTATGGACACCCAAGGGTATGGTGTTAAGACAGGTTCTAGATGACTTTGTTTGGGAATTAAGGCGAGCGGCTGGTTATGAAAAAGTGGAGATTCCACATATTACCAGAAAAGAACTTTACGAAACTAGTGGACACTGGGAAAAATTTAAAGAAGAACTTTTTATAGTTAACACCAGAGAAAACCATTTTTTTGCCATGAAGCCGATGAATTGTCCTCATCATACGCAGATTTTTAAACGTCGTAAATGGAGCTACCGAGAATTACCTCAGCGTTATGCTAATACGACTATGGTTTATCGTGATGAACAGACCGGTGAGTTATCTGGTTTACAAAGAGTAAGAAGTATTACTCAAGATGATGCCCATGTTTTTTGCGCCCCAGAACAAGTTAAAGAAGAGATTTTAAAAATTTGGGAGATTATTGAAAAATTTTATTCAGCCGCTGGTTTTGAATTGGAAGTTCGTTTATCTTTTCATGATCCCGAGTCTATGGATAAATACTTGGGTGACCCGGCTCTTTGGAATAAAGCTGAAGCGGATTTGTTAAGTTTACTTAAAGAGAAAAATCTTGAACCAACAATTGGAGTTGGTGAAGCCGCTTTTTATGGCCCTAAGGTTGATTTTATGGCCAAAGATTCTTTAGGAAGAGAGTGGCAATTAGCCACTGTTCAGCTGGATATGAACCTGCCCGAACGTTTTGATCTAACTTATATAACTTCTGAGGGGAAGGCTGAACAAGTGGTAATGATTCACGCCGCTATTATGGGTTCTTTGGAAAGATATATTTCCGTCTTAATAGAGCACTATGGCGGAAACTTTCCGGTTTGGTTGGCACCTGTACAAGTTAAATTCTTGTCTGTTTCGGAAAACCATACAGAAGCTTGTCGAACCTTAACCGAAGAATTAAATCAAAAAGGCTTAAGGGCTGAATATGATGCTTCCGGGGAAACGGTTGGTAACAAAATAAGGAAGACTTCAGCGGAAAAAGTACCTTATGTTATTGTGGTGGGGGATAAAGAACTCGAGTCAGGTAGCTGGCCGGTCCGTAGTAGAGGAGAAAGAGAGTCGGTTGAATATAAAAAAGAGGACTTTATAGAGAAAATAATTAAAGAAAATAAAAATAGGTCTTAATTTTAGACCCGTTTTTAAAGGTTTTAAACCCGCCAGCCGCCTGGCGGGTTTAATTTTATCATTTTATAATTTACAATATTTCCAGTGAGAAAATACCGCTTTTTTCTTGATAGGTTCCGTAGAAGTATATCAGTCCATTGGATTGAACTAAGATATTTTGTAAATTATCCGCTTTAACTAGGTTTAGGTAGGGTAGTAAGGGATCGTTATAAATAGGTTGTAAAACTATTTCTTTACTAGTCGCAACAACTAAGTAATCACTAACCGACAAGCCGGACAAAGCTAAAACCGGCTCACCAAGACGAGAGATCAGGTTGTCATTACCATCCTCCCATTTTCTTATTTCCAACGGCGTGGCATACCAAAGTTTATTACCTTGTCGACTGTGAATAACTACTTGGCTTGGACCTTCACTAACCCTGAATCTGAAAATTAACCTTATCGGCTCTTCCAGATAATAAAACTTTTTATTTCTTTCTTCAAAAATAACTATTTCTTCATTGTTTAAATTTACGAAACGAGGTTGTCCATCAATTGGCAGAGGCATTTCAAATTCCCTTTCTCCATTATTAAGCTGTTTCATTATCACTCGTCTATCGGCGGCTGTTTCACCAATTAAAAGGTAGAGTCTCTCGTTTTTTGGTAAATAATCATTAATCTTTTGTCCATTAGCTAAGTGTATTAAAGAAATTTGTTTGTTTATAAGATCATAACGATAAACACCCTGATTAGTTAGATAGTAAAGCCAATGATCGTTTTTATCATCCCAGCGCAGTCGCGAAGCTTTAGCATCCAGTATTGAGGAAAGATCAATTACTTTTTGTTGCACTAAATCAACCACCATTAAGTCTTTTAAGATAAATTTTTGTCCGATTGACCATTGGAGCTCAGAAGAACTTTCATTTTTTCCTTCTTCTCCATCTTTAATTTCTACTTGTCTTTCTAATGAATAAGTTTTTGCTTTATCCGGTTGATTAGGATCCATAATAATTACTGAAGAATCTTTTTCTAGGACTAGTTGAGTATTGTTTGGTGAAGAAGATAATTTTCCTTCACTGGATGTCTCATAGAGTAACTTAGGGGAAGTGTCTTTAAAAAGTTGTACTGGACCTATAACCAAAGCTTGTCCCGGATAAATCGTAAAGCGACCTTGCCAGTCTCGGTAGCCCTCTTTTTCTAAAAGAGCGTTATATTCACCGGGTTTTAGGTTAGTTATTTTGGCTTTAGTTAAGTAAGCAGTACCTCCTAGCATGCGATTACCCAGTTTACTAATTAGAGGTTCTTTATCCAGGGTAATTTTAGCTTGGCTCGGACGGCTTTCTATTATCAAGTTAGAATTTTTTTCCAACTCTTTTCTGTTCCAGTTAACTGTTTGACCGGTAGCATAAAGATAAACTATTGGTACGATAATGATAAACAAAAGAACAAAAAAGAGGAAAATCAAACGTCTATAAGTAAGAGACATAATCGTTTAGAGATGTTTATTAGTTATTTACAAGAGATAGCATTATTCTATTTTGGTAATTTCCGCACCAATAGCTCTTAGTCTTTCGTCAATTTTTTCATAACCTCGCTCTATCTGATAAATATTATCTATCTCGGTTTTACCTTCGGCGATTAGACCGGCGATAATCATAGAGATACCGGCTCGCAGGTCTGGAGAAGTTAGAGCTCGGCCGTGCAATTTGGTTGGACCTTGAATTAAAACTCGATGAGGATCGCACATGGTTACTTTTGCACCCATTTGTGAGAGCATGTCGGTAAACAAAAGACGACGATCATAAATGGTTTCATGGATCATAGCAGAACCATTAGCTTGGGTCATTAAGACGGTGTAAGGAGATTGGAGGTCACTAGGGAAACCTGGGTACTCGTGGGTTTTAATACTATATGATGGAAAGTCTTTAGGTATCTTTTTAATAGTTAAACTATCTTTATTAGCCTCCCAATCAATACCTATCTTTTCAAAAATGGCTAAAAGGGCGGCGATATGATTTGGTTCGCAATTAGTTATTTCTAAAGGTGAACGAGTGGCTGCTGATAGAATGGCAAAAGTACCGGTTTCAATTCGGTCCGGCATAATTTTAACTTCTCCGCCGTTTATTTTTTTTACACCTTCTATGACAATAGTCGGAGTACCAGCGCCTTTAATAATAGCACCTCTTTGGTTAAGACTTTTAGCTAAAGAAACTATTTCAGGTTCCATGGCACAATTTTCTAAAACAGTGGTACCTTCAGCTAAAGTAGCGGCCATGAGTAAGCTTTCTGTACCGGTAACGCTGATCTTGGTAAAGAAATAGCGACACCCTTTAAGTCGCTTAGCTTTTAGATGATAAAGACCGTCTTTGATCGAAATTTCTGCTCCGAGTTTTTTATAGCCTTCTAAGAAAAGATCTATGGGTCTTTGGTCTGCTCCAAGAACGCAACCACCTGGGTGAGGAAAAATCGCCTCACCTTGTCTAGCTAAAAGTGGAGCGATAAACATTATGGAAGCTCTTATTTTATTAGCGAACTTAGCCTCTAGAATATTTTTAGAGATATTGCTAATACTGATAGTGATGGTTTTTTCATTATGATGATTTACCGAGCCACCTAAGTCTTCGATTATCTCTAAGGCTCTTTTAGTATCTTCAATGTCTGGTAAGTTGGAGATTAATAAAGGTTCTTCGGACAAGAGAGCCGAAGGGATAATTTTCAGAGCTTCATTTTTAGCTCCAGCAACGGCTATTTGGCCGCTTAAAGGCTTATTGCCCTGTATAATGAATTTTGGCATAGTATTACCATTATAGCTTGGCTAAAAGAAAAAATCAATGAGGGGATTATTTTTGTTTTTTTGTTAAAATAAGGTATAATAATAAACATGGTTTAATTCTACTTTGTGTAGGATAGCAGTTAGTGTTTTTAGATATTTTTTATACCATCACTTTTTATATTATTTTTATACCGTATGAGACATAGAATTGTTGACACCGCCCAAGCGCTTCATTTAATAAAGTCATTGCCTCATCAGCGAGTGCATATTTTTTTGACCTTGCCTCATGCGATTAGAGCTTTAATCTTATTGAAAGTCTCTCGAGTAATTAAACTTGAATTACTTAAAAGCATACCAGATGATCAACTGGTTGTTACTCTTGAACACCTTGATCTTGATGCGGCTACGGATATTATTGAATTAATGCCTCGTCGTCGAAAGAAACTTTTAGGTGAGTTGTCTTCTGATTTACGTCGCGGTGTTGATCTTTTGGCACAATTTGATCCTCAAACAGCTGTTGGTTTAATGAACATTGATTATATTCAAGTTGACATTAACGATTCCGTGGTTTCGGTAGCCCGAAGATTTAAGGTTCATGAACAGCGTACCGGACGCTTGCCGGCCATTATTGTACTTAATGAGGGGGTTTTAGCTGGTTATATTCCAGGTCATCAACTAGCTTTACTTGACTCTTTAAATATAATAAAGCCTTTTATACAACGTATACCATCAATTCATCGCTCAGCCGACCATAAGGTTATTTCCCAAGTATTTAAAAAACATCCCCACAGTAAGATAGTTGTACTTGGAGATAATGATAACGTTATCGGTATTCTTTATTCAGACGATGTCTTAAAATTATTACATGAACGACAGGCCGCTTCTTTATATGATTTTGCTGGTGTTAATAATGAAGAAACCGTTAACGATTCAAGTTTAACAAAAGTACGGTTTAGGTATAAGTGGCTGATGATTAACTTGGGTACAGCCTTCTTGGCTGCCTTTACTGTTGGTTTGTTTGAGGGCACGATTGCCAAGTATGTTTTATTGGCAGTTTATATGCCGATTGTAGCGGGCATGGGAGGAAACGCCGCTACTCAAACTTTAGCGGTGATGGTACGCGGTATTGCTTTAAGACAAATTTCTTTACAAAATGCTTGGCCGGTGATTAAAAGGGAAGTCGGTTCAGGAGCTATTAATGGTACAATTAACGGTATTATGGTAGCGATTATCGTGTTTCTATTTAGCGGAGATATAAAAATTGCAATTATTCTAGCCATGGCAATGATTATTAACCTAGTGGTTGCCGGTTTATTTGGAGCTATTGTACCTTTAATTATGAAAAGACTTGGTAAGGACCCTGCCACCTCAGCTACTATTTTTATCACTACCGCTACCGACGTACTTGGCTTTATCGCTTTTCTTGGCTTGGCGACAATTATCTTAGATTAATCTAGCCTAATTTAGGCTATTTGTATTAATTCATATTATTTGGATTAAGTTCCAATATGCTCTTGCCCACTTGTTTTATAGGCCATTCTAGGCTATTATTATAAGGCTACAATAAAGTTTTTATTGTATTTTATTATTTTATAGTAATGTGATATAATATAATTATTAAATAAAAATATGGATAATCAAGAAAAAGAAACAAACAATCATAATCCTGATCCTGTCGGTAACTTTAACCTTTCGGCTAATAAACAGCCTAATAACCTTAATAGGAATGTTAGTATTGTTATTTTGTCTTTAATTTGTGTTGGAACAGCTTTTTTTGCGGGTTTTAGTTTTGGAACCAATAATCAAGACTCAAGTTTAGGTTCTTTAGTTAATGAGCGTTTTACTGCACAAGAAAGAACTAAGGATATTGATTTTAACTTGTTTTGGAGTGCTTGGGATTATTTACAAAAAGAATATGTGGATGGAGGCAACTTAACCGAGAAAGATTTGTTTTACGGAGCTATGCGCGGACTGGTGGGAGCGACTGACGATCCTTATTCCTCTTTCTTAAGTCCCGAGGAAGCTAGAGAGTTTGAAGAAGATTTGTCCGGTTCTTTTGAGGGCATTGGTGCTGAGATAGGAATTAGGGATAATGTTTTAACCATTATTTCTCCCCTAGAGGATATGCCAGCCATTAAAGCTGGACTACAGGCCGGTGATAAAATTTATGCCATTGATGGTGAGGATACGACCGGCATAAGTATAGAAGCGGCAGTGAAGAAGATTAGGGGACCAAAAGGTACAGATGTTACCTTAACTATTGGTAGGTCTGAAGAAGATAAGCCAATGGAAATTGTTATTACCAGAGACAGAGTGGTGGTTAAAAGTATTATTGTTACTTTTAGGGAAGAAGACGGGGTGGCGGTTATTAGAGTAGCTAATTTTAATGGAGAAACCAGGACGGCTTTTGCCCAGGCAGTTGATCAAGTTTTAATCGAGAAGCCCAAGGGTTTGATTCTTGATATGAGAAATAATCCCGGTGGTTACTTGGAAACCGCTGTAGCGATGGCTAGTTACTGGGTTGACAGCGGTCCGATTGTTATTGAAGAATTTGGAGATGGCCGCAGAGATGAACACCAAGCTATTGGCAACTCTCCTTTGGCTGATTTTAAGACTGTGGTTTTAATTAACCAGGGTAGTGCCTCAGCTTCAGAAATTGTGGCCGGTGCTTTACGTGATTATGAAAAAGCTTTATTGGTTGGTAAAAAGAGTTTTGGTAAAGGTTCAGTACAAGCCCTAAAGCCACTTAAAGACGGTTCAATTATGAAAATTACTACTGCTAAATGGCTTACCCCTAACGGCTCTTATATTCATGATGAAGGAATTATGCCAAATATAGAGGTTGATAGAACCATGGAAGATAGAGAAGCAAATCTTGATCCTCAATTTGACAAAGCTCTAGAAGAACTTAAGGCGATGTTTGATTAATTTTTTATGAAAACTTTCATTCGTCAAGGATTTACCATTATAGAAATAGCCGTTACCTTAGCGATTGTTGCCGTAATTTTTACTTTTATTTTAGCTAATTCCGGAACAACTAAAAATAGTACAGGTAGCCGTTTGGCGATTGAAGCTTTAACTAGCGACATTAGAATGGCCGCCAATAAAGCTCTAGCTTCCGAAACTTTTCAATTAGAAGAGCCAGGTGGTTGGGGAATATTTATTGATGCTGAAAATAAAACCTACGCGGTTTTTGCTGACCTTAACTCAGACAATCAATACGAGTTAAAAGAGAAGTATAAAGATGTAGATTTACCGGAAACCATTTCAAGTTTGTCCTTTACTGCTTATTCAGATCCTCCCAATGGATTACCATCTCCCTTAACTATTGTTTTTCCCCTGCAAAGAGGAGAAGCTTTGGTTAATGGAGTATTAATGAGTTTGGAGGCTGCCCTTGTTTTAATTACCATACAAGACAATAAAAACGGAATGTCTGCTGATCTTTGGGTTAATAGTTCTGGTGCTGTTGGTGTGGAATTTGATTAAAAATATGAATTATATTTTTAAACTAAAAAATATTTTTAAACCAAAACAAACTAAAGGCTTTACTTTAATAGAGGTGGCTGTAGCGGTTATTATTATGTCTTTGGCCTTTAGCGGTTTTATGGCGGTTATTATTATGAGCCGCGAATCTGAGATGGTGGCTAAAAATAATTTAATTGCCGCTGGTTTAGCTAAAGAAGCTTTTGATTCAGTTAGGTATATGAGGGATTATAATTATTCGCAAAATAATGAGCCTTTTTTGGGTTTAATGAATGCACCAGAAGAATTTTGGAGTGATCCTTATTATTTTACCATTGGCTTTAGTTTTAATTCTGCTGCTGGTCTTTCACCCTTTTATTTAGCGGAAAGCGCTAATCAAACAGTACAGACGGCTGAGTTTTTAAGAAGTGACGGTGATCGCTACGGTTATGATAACAACAATGTATCACCAACGATTTTTCGCCGTTTGGTAACCTCCACTTATCATGAGGATGCTGGGCAAGCACCTTACCTGACCATTACGGTGCAAACTTATTGGAAACAAGATAATAAATCAAATATTTATGAACTTACAGGCATACTATCAGACTGGCACTAAAGCACGTAGTGCTAAGCGTTTTAAAAAAGCCTTTACCTTGGTTGAGGTAATGGTGGCGGTGACTATTTTTTCCATGGCTATAGTGGTAGCTTTTGCTGTTTTTTCGCGCTCCATAGATAGTCAATCAAAATCCACAGCCTCCAAGAATCTTCAAGAGTCTTTGTCTTATGCCATGTCTTATATGATGAACGATTTAGCAACCGCTCGTCCAGGTGGCGGTGCGAGTTGTTCAGCTTCGGCTTGCTCCGGAGATAATTTATTCTTTTGTTCACCTAATGAACAAACTCTTTATTTTATGGATGGACAAAATGATTGTGTAGCTTATCAGTTGGTAGAAGACGGGGATTTTAATCGCTTGCGTGTTAACCGTGATGGTCATCAAACTTTTTTGATTTTAGGAGATATAGACATTAATTCTTTTAAGGTTACTACGCATAACATAACCTCTTTAACTAAACCTTCAGGCTTTGTTTCAGTCGGCTTATCGGCAGCTCATACTAAGGGATTGCACCGTGAACCTTTATTATTACAATCTTCGGCGGTTTTGTCTGAGGAGACAATTGACCCCAATGACGGTTAAAATAATTTATTAATATGAAAAATTTCTATCATTCATCCAAGGATTTTTTTACAAGGTTTTTTTCTTTAAAAAACCATAAAGGCGCAGCTTTGCTTTTAGTCATGACCATGCTTTTTATTGTTCTTAGTGCGGTATTGGCCGGTGCGGCGGCTATTTTAAATAATCTTGAGGCTATCCAATCTAGAGGAGATACTAATAAGGGAGAGATTGCCGTACAATCGGCACTGGAGAGAGTTAGAGGCCTTTTTAAAGCTAATCATAACGTTTTCGCAGGTTGCGGAGCTGGCGATTGTGTTAACCCAACTAATGGACAATGTGTTAGTTGTTCTTCACCGGAAGCGACTTTTACTTTAAGCGGTTCAGGTTTAATGGCCACAACTTATTCTGTTAAAATTAGTTCAATTACTCCGGCTGGAGCAAGCAAAGGACAGCTGAATATTGATGTGTATGGAAGTTATAATCGGCGAAGTTTTAAGAAAAGTAGCACTCTTTGTTTAGATGTTTGCGGGGTTAATAACTATAACTGTGGTCCCAGTGGTTGCGGTGGAGTTTGTGGAGTGTGTACTGGTGAAGAGACTTGCGGAGGAGGAGGAACTCCTCAGGTATGTGGAGTTGAACCACCGTTGGAAAATTGTTCGGATATAGCTTTGGAGTGTGGGCAGAGTTGTCAGGTTGGAGATACTTGTGGTGGTGGTACCGTATTTCATATTTATGAAACAGATCCTCCAACTCTTGCAATTGCTATTTTGGGGGGCTGTGAAGACTCTACGGGTAGTAAGTGTGGAGAAGGCGAGGATGCTACTAGAAAATATTGGTATGATGTGGGCAGCGAACCCTATTTTGTAGATGCGAGAGATAGTTACTATGGATATGTTAATTCCAGTACTATTGTTGATTCAAGGGATTCGCTATTCTATGCTGTTTTATTTTGTGCGGAAATGAGTCATTTAGGTTTTAGTGATTGGTATTTACCGGCCGATGAAGAATCATATAATATGAGACAAGCTTATTCTGGACAAAGCATTCCTCAGGACTTTGCTGATGGTTGTTATTGGACCTCTACTGAGCATGATGAGACTATGTCTTATATTTATAATTTTGGTCAAACAGAAGAGTGTAATGACGGTCCTCATGATAAACAAGGAGAGTTTTTTGCTCGCTGTATGAGGCGAGTACAATAAGCTTTAGTTACATATTAATTTTTATGATTAAACGCCGCGAAGTCGTTGCTCGCATCGCTGTATTGCGGCGAGAACTTTCAAGACACATTCATCTATATCATAACCAAGATCGTCCTGAAATCAGTGACGCGGCTTTTGATGCTTTAAAAAATGAGTTGGTTGAGTTGGAAAAACTTTTCCCTGATTTAGTTACTCCAGACTCTCCAACCCAAAGAGTCGGGGGAATAAGGCAAGATAAGTTTAATAAGGTCACACACACTAAGCCCATGCTATCTTTAGCAGATGCTTTTAGTGAAGAGGAGATGAGAGAGTGGGAGGCAAGAATTAGAAAAATTTGTGCGGAGAAAAACGTTACAAAATATTCTTTGGATTATTATGCTGAACTTAAAATGGACGGCTTGGCGATTAGCTTAGTGTACGAAAAGGGTAATTTAATTAGAGCCGCTACTCGCGGTGATGGACAAGTTGGCGAGGATGTTACCGCTAATCTTCGTACTATCCCTTCTGTACCCTTAACGCTACTGCAACCCTCAGATAATGAGCTTAAAAAAATAGGGTTAAAAGACAGTGAAATAAAACAAGTAAGGGACATGATTGTTAATGGAAAGCTGGAGGTGAGGGGTGAGGCAATTATGACTTTGGATAACCTGAAAAGACTTAATAAGGTAATGATTAAGTCCGGTAAGCCGCCCTTTGCTAATACCCGTAACGCGGCTGCTGGTTCAATTAGACAATTAGATCCTAATATCACCGCCTCTCGTGGTTTGGTTTTTTATGTCTATGCTCTTTTAATGGATGATAAGATAAGTTTTAAGCACGAAACAGAGCATCTTTTAGCTGATTTACTTGGCTTTAAAATCTTTACAGGTAATCGTTTTTGTAAAAACTTGGACGAGGTCTTAATTTTTCATAAATATTGGGAGAAAAATAGAGATAAACTGAGTTTTGAATGCGATGGAGTCGTAACAGCGGTTAACAATGAAGCTCTTTGGCCGATTCTTGGGGCGACCGGTAAAAGCCCTCGCTATATGATCGCCTATAAATTCCCGGCAGAGCAAGCCACTACCATTGTTAAAAATATAGAATGGCACGTTGGAAGAACCGGGGTTTTAACACCCACTGCCTCGCTTGAGCCAGTAAAGGTTAAGGGGGTAATGATTAGTAATACGACTTTACATAATTATGATGAAATAAAAAGACTTGATGTGCGACTTGGCGATACGGTAATTATTGAACGAGCCGGTGATGTTATTCCTAAGATTATAGAGGTTTTAAAGAACCTAAGACCAAAAGAAGCCAAACAAGTTAGTCCACCGAAAAAATGTCCGATGTGCGGTAGTTTAGTTTCTCGTTTTGGCGAAGAGGTAGCTTATAAGTGTAATAATAAAAGTTGTTACGCGGTTAATCGTCGTCGCTTAATTCATTGGGCCTCAAAAGCGGCTTTGGATATAGAGGGACTCGGGCCCGCTATTGTTGATCAGCTACTTAAAGCGGATTTAATTGCGGATCCGGCAGATTTTTATAATCTAACCCAGGGAGATCTTTTACCTTTAGAAAGATTTGCCCAAAAGTCGGTTACTAATTTACTTGAGGCGATTAATAACAGTAAACAAGTTAGTCTTTCTAAGATAATACAGGCGCTTGGCATTGCTCATGTTGGCGAAGAAACAGCCTTGATGCTTGAACAAGAATTACCAAAGTTAGCACACAAGAAAAAACTTTCTATTAAAAAACCATCTGATCTTTTTAAAATTACGGATAAGTTAAAAAAAGAAGATCTAACCATTTTACCGGATGTGGGAGATAAAGTAGCTGAAAGTATTCTGAGTTGGTTTAAGGAAGAAAAGAATAGACAGTTTCTTAATAAACTAGATGAAGTGGGAATGGTGATTATAGAGAAAAAAGAAAAGATTAAAACAAATAAGAAGCTTGTTGGTTTAAGTTTTGTTTTAACCGGCACTCTGCCAACTTTAAGTAGAGACGAAGCTAAGGAGCTAATTAGACAAGCCGGAGGGACCATGTCTTCAAGTGTCAGTAAAAATACGAGTTATGTTATAGTCGGAGATAAACCAGGTAGTAAGTATCAGGAGGCTAAGAAACTGGGAGTAAAGATTATTGGGGAAGAGGAGTTGAGGGGGATGTTATAAACCCTGCCTTTTTGTCAATTTTATAAATAATTTAAGTATTTGCTAACTTTATAAAGTTTTCTAAATATTGATTAATTTTATAAAGTTAGTCATTTCAAGCTAAAGACTGTGTTATTCTTTTAAATATTTAATTTTTACTTATTTTGGGTATTTATTTAAATTGCACCTTTTCTTGCTAGATGCTATAATAACCTAATAATTAATAGCTTATATAAAGATATGTTTAATTTAATAAGGGCTTTTAAAGAGTCTTGTTATAAAAGAAGGAAAGACGCTTCTGCTTTTACCCTCATAGAACTCCTAGTAGTTATCGCTATTATCGGGGTTTTAACTACGGTTAGTGTTATATATTTTAATAATTCTCGTATGAACTCCAGGGACGCTAAAAGAGTCTCCGATATTCAACAAGTACAGTTGGCTTTAAAAAATTATTACGCCGATCATGGTGAATATCCCCAAAATTTAAATTTTGGTGGTAGTTTGTCTTCGGGTGCAACAAACTATATTTTAAGAGTACCAACCAATCCAACTCCCAGAACAGATAACAATTGTCCTGATGAAGAGTATCAGTATAAAGTCTTAGAAGGCGGACAACGTTATTCTTTAACTTTCTGTTTAAGTAATAAAACAGCCGATCTGGTTTATTCCGGTAAAAAAACCGCTACTGCCAACGGTATCTTGGATTGCGAACCCGGCTATATCCCGGTAGTGGGTAGTGCAGAGTTTAACACCAATGATTTTTGTGTGATGCAATATGAAGCTAAGTGCCTTGGTGTTGGATCAGGTGGAGGCGGAGGAGGTGGTTTTGGAGAAGATCCAATTGATCCGGGTGGAGACGGAACTGGTCATAATGATCAGGAGAATCCCTGTCTTGATAATGGAGGTGTGGTAGCTTCAGCTCCACAAGGAGAACCAATAGTTAAGTTAACCCAAACTAAAGCCAAAGAATATTGCGAATCAGCCGGAGGTCATCTTATTACTAATCCAGAGTGGATGACGATCGCTCGAGATGCTGAGACTATTGCCGATAACTGGGTATTCGAGCAGATAGATGTTGGTGGTTTAAAACAGGGTAATGCTTGGGGAGAGGGCCTATTGAATGGATTTGATGCAGAAGGATCTGAATATGCTCAGCGTACCCTGTGGCTTTCTAGTGGCCATAAAATATGGGACCTATCGGGCAATGCTTCTGAATTGGTGGATGAGAGTTGTTTTTCCGGAGAAGGTGAGGGATTGTATCGTCCCACTGGAAATGAACAACTTTGGACTAATTTTAATATAGAGACAGATTATGAAAGAAGGATGACCGGACCCTATTATAATGGCACTGGTAATGATTATATCCATGGTGGTTTCTATTATGGTTGCTCAATTAATGGTAACACGTTCCTGCGAGGTGGAAGCATCCTCTCGCCAGCGGCTGGCTTTCGCCCATATCCAGGAGCTTTTTCTCTTTATTTAGATTTTAAACTAGATATTGAAGATATTGATTTAATATCCATTGCTGATGTTATATCGTTTCGTTGCGTAAAGTAAGTATAATTTTATATAAACTACATAAAGAAGTTGAGGTTGTATAACCAAAAGTTGTCCACAATTATACCTATTGACAGTTTTCTTATATTATGCTACAATTAATCTCTAAGATTAGAGATTATAATCTGGATCTGGGTTTTTAAATTTAATTAATATGGAATATATTTATAAGGTAAAATTCGTTTTTTTAACTACTATATCCATGGTAATTCTTGGATTAGCTGTTTTTGGTGTCACAAACTCAATCGTCTCGGCACAGACGAAAGATACGTCGGCGAGGGTTATAAAAGTGTTAACCACGGCAGGAGAGTCTTCTGTTAAGAAAGAAGCTGGTCGCGTAGAAAATAATTTATCTAAGCAGAAGCTTGTATATACTCAAAGTTATTTTGATATTAGAAGTAACTCCAATTTTGGTTTACAAAAAAAGGATACTACTGAGTTGAGGTTTGGTTGTGATAGTGGATATGTTCCAGTTGCGGGCAATCCCTTTTTTAGAACTGAAGATTTTTGTGTTATGAAATATGAGGCTAAGTGTTTATCAAGCGCTTTTCGGCCACATCAGGATATCGCCATTCCGGGTGGTTATAATGATCAGGTGGCGCCTTGTTTGAAGTATGGTGGTAGCATTGTTTCGTCTCCTCAGGGTAAGCCGATAGTAAGGGTTACCCGAGCCACAGCTCAAGCCTATTGCGCTTCAGTTGGTGGTCATCTTATTACCAATAATGAATGGATGACCATTGCGCGCGATACTGAACGTCTGTCGGAAAACTGGATTCTTGGAGTAGTGAATGTTGGTGCGATGAAATATGGTAATGGGGAATATGGCTCTAATAATGGGATCTTAAAGGATGGATTTGATGAAGGTTTCGGCGAATACCAAAGAACCTTACTTCTGTCTACTGGTGAGAAAATTTGGGATTTATCTGGCAACGCCTCGGAACTGGTGGATAATAGCTGCTTACCAGGTGTTGGCAAAGGAGCTTATCGTCCCACACTTTATCAAAATTTATGGTGGAGCCTTAATATGATGACTGATTATGAACGCAAAGCTTCTGGACCTTATTTTGATGGCACGGGTCATGAATGGGATCATGGCGGCACTTACTATGGTTGTTCCAGGAAGGGGAATATTTTTGTGAGGGGCGGCGGTGTTACTTTTAGCCCAGTTAATCAACCCTTTTCCTTAGCTGGTGCTTTTTCTCTTTATTTAGGGCTTGAAGATAAGCTTACTCCTGAATTTAATGCCATTTCATTTCGTTGTGTGAAGCCACGGGGTAGTTTATAAAATGACAATTTTTAAAATACCCTTTAAAACTTCTTAACTTATGTAGTTAAGAAGTTTTTGTTATATGAAAAACCTGCATCTTTTCTTATGATTATTAATATGCTATAATTATGGTGTAATTATAAAACTTTTAAATTATTTTTTATACTTTTAAAGTTATTTTAAGGTTATAGTGTATGTCCCTCTCCACTAAAGACATCCAACATCTGGCTCGTTTAGCTCGTCTTAAGCTAACTCCTGTTGAAGCTTCTCAGTATAGCCGCGAAATAGGCGGTATTCTTCGTTATGTGGATCGTTTATCCTCTTTGCCTGAAGTTAAGGGTTCTAAGGATAGTGGTAAGCATAATAATAAAGTTGCTGATCTTTCTGCGCGAACTGATATTGCCTTACCTTCTTTGGATGATGAAAAAGCCTTGGCTTTAAAACAAGCTAATATTAAAAAAGGTCAAGTTATTGTCCCAAGAATATTTTCTTAGTAGTTTATTTTTATCATTTAATTTTCTTACCTTCTTTTTCTTAAAATTTTTTTCTTAGTTTTATGAACCATCCCTTACCCTTGTCAATTACCGAAGCTTTAGCGCTTTTTAAAAGCGGGGAGTTAACCTCTGTAGATTTAACCAAGCTTTATCTTAAAAGACTTAAGCGTTATGATCGCAAGCTTAATTCTTGTCTTTTAATTTGTGAGAAACAGGCTTTGGCGGCTGCTAAAATGGCTGATTTAAAAATAGCTAACGGTGAAGAAGGAGCTTTATTGGGTATACCATTTTTGGTTAAAGACAATATCATGACCAAGGGACTAGTTACCACTGCCGGTTCTAAATTGCTTAAAAACTATATCTCTCCTTATGACGCCACTATTATTAAAAGACTTAAGGCGGCTGGTGCGGTGTTGCTTGGTAAAACCAATTTGGACGAATTTGCTCATGGCTCTTCTACTGAGAATAGCGCTTTTGGTCCGACTAAAAATCCTCATGATTTAACTCGGGTACCCGGAGGCTCTTCTGGGGGTTCGGCTACGGCAGTGGCGGCCGGTTTTTGTTTGTTCGCTTTAGGTACGGATACGGGGGGTTCGGTTAGACAGCCGGCAGCCCTTTGCGGTACGGTGGGTTATAAACCAACCTATGGTCTTTGTTCTCGTTTTGGTTTAATCGCCATGACCAGCTCTACCGACGTACCCGGTATTCTAGCTAATACCGCAACTGACGCGGCTTTGGTTTTATCTATTATGGCCGGCCAAGACGAGAAGGATCCAACCACCTTTAAAAGCTCTCTTAAATTTAATTTTTTAAATAAGTCTTTTGATAAAAAAAATAAATCTAAGTTAAATAAAACAAGCAAAGTAAATCCAGGTAAAAACTTTTGGTCTGGCAAGACCATTGGAGTCGTTAAGGAACTTTCTGTGGATAATAAGGCAGTACATAAGGCTTTTGAACAAAGTCTGGTTAAACTTAAGCAAGCTGGTGCTAAACTAAAGATTATTAAACTACCTTCTCTGGATTACGCGGTAGCTGCCTATTATGTTATTACTCCCAGCGAGGTAAGTTCCAACTTGGCTCGTTTTGATGGACTGCGTTATGCCGGGCAAACATTAACTAGTGGAAGAAAACTTGAAGATGCTTATGGTGAGCTTAGAGCTAAGGGTTTTGGGCCTGAGGTAAAAAGAAGAATTATGCTTGGTACTTTTGCTTTAAGTTCCGGTTATTATGACGCTTATTATAATCGTGCTTGTCGGGCGGTTGAGATGATTAAAAAAGATTTTAGGCAAGCTTTGTCCGATTGTGATATAATAATAACACCGTCTACACCAAGTCCAGCCTTTAAGTTGGGCTCTAAGACCAAGCCGCTTGATCTTTATCGGGAAGACGCTTTTGTTATTCCGGCTTCTTTAGCTGGCTTACCGGCGATTTCAGTACCCGTAGTTTATGAACCATTGCCGATCGGCTTACAGCTAATTAGCCAAAAGGGTCAAGATGATAAACTTTTAGAGGCGGCTGATGAATTTATAAAACTTAACGGCTTAAAGATAAAATTAGCCAATTTGAATTAATAATCAACTATATGAAAAAAAAGAAATCTTTATTGGATATTGTAAGTGATAAAAAAAAGTCAGATAATTTTTTGCGCTATGTCCTTTGGGTCGGTATCGTATCATCTGGTCTTGTTTTGTTATTAATGCTTCTTTCTTCCGGTTTTAGTGGAGATTGGTTTAAGGCGGGGATTACTAAAAAAGATTCTGCTCCTTTAGTTGAAGATGAACCTGGTTTAAGTGGCGCTGTCTTAGTAGATAAAACCTCACAAGTTAGAGAAATCGGTCCAGAAGATTATGTTTGGGGTCCTCGTAATGCTAAGTTGCAACTAATTATTTATAATGATTTTGAGTGTCCTTTTTCTGCTAATTTCAGTGAAACTGTTGCTAAGGCTAAAAATGACTTTAGAGAAGATTTAGTCGTAGTGGTTCGTCATTTCCCCCTAGAGAGCCATTATATGGCCATACAGGCAGCTGAGGCGGCTGAGTGTGCGGGAGAACAGGATAAGTTTTGGGAAATGCATAATGCTTTGTTTGAGGAACAACGCAATGGTGAGATAACCGAAGAAACTATTGCCCAAAAGGGCGAACAATTAGGTCTTGAACAAGAACAATATCTTTCTTGTTTGACTAACAATAAATATTTGGATAAGATAATGAGCCAAAAGCAGGAGGCTAAGAGATTAGGAGTTTCTGGTACGCCAGCCAGCTTTTTAAACGGTATTTATTATCCTGGGGCTCTCCCTTATAACGAATTTACCTATCCGGACGGCACAGAGGCTCAGGGGTTAAGGATTCTTTTACAGGAAGAGCTGGAAAGATAATAAGGTAAACCGGAAGGTTCGCATAGTGGTCGAGTGCGCCGCCTTGGAAAGGCGGTATACCGTAACAGGTATCGAGGGTTCGAATCCCTCACCTTCCGCCAACTTTATATGAAACTAAAAATCCCCAACCAGCAACTAGAAGCTACTCCTTTTTCTATTTTGCGTTTAGCTGGGTATAGCTATATACAATCTCGCCGTACCGGACAGGGGAGTTTTGTTCGTTCTTTTGGAGTTTCCGCTTATCCTCGTTTTCATATTTATGTAGATGAAAATGAAAATGAAACAGTAGTTAATCTTCACCTAGACCAAAAGCAACCCAGCTACCAAGGCTCTTCAGCGCATAGCGGTGAGTATGACGGACCGGTGGTGGAAAAAGAAATGATTAGGTTAAAGAAGTTTTTTGTTAAACAGGATAAATATACCGAAAAAAAAGATCATTACCCCCAAATGCCCCCTGCTCCCTCGCTTAATGACGAGCGATCTGATCGTTGGTCTAAGATGTTGCGTAATCAGTAATTTTGTTTTAAGGTAAACTAAAGATCTTAGCAGTAAAAAGCAAGCTATTGTTTTTTAAGAATATCCCTTATTTTAGCCTTTTTGTATAATTTTTCATATGCTTAATCCATCCGATGAAATAAAAGCCAAGTTGGATATTGTTGAAGTAATTCGTCATTATACTCCGGTTAAGGCGGCTGGCGCTAATTTTATGGCTCGCTGTCCTTTTCATAATGAAAAGACTCCTTCTTTATCCATTAGTCCAACTAAACAAGTTTGGCACTGTTTTGGTTGCGCGCGTGGTGGTGATCTTTTTTCTTTTGTAATGGAGATGGAGAATCTAAGCTTTGTGGAAGCTTTAAGGCTTTTAGCGCCCAGGGCCGGAGTAACCCTTCGTGCGGAGTCCGGCGCTAACGCTTCTTTACGTAACCGTCTTTTGGATATTATGGAGCAGGTGACTGGTTTTTATCATCGTCTTTTAATGACAGAGCAAGCTGGAGCTATAGCGAGGCAATATGCCAAAGAGCGAGGTTTAACCGAAGAAACGGTTAAGGAATGGCAAATAGGTTTTGCACCTCTAGATTGGAATGATGCCATAGACTTTTTACGTTCTCGCAAACACTCGGAAACAGATATTGTGGCTGCCGGACTCGGTATAAGAAAAGAGGGAACTAATCGGATCTATAATCGCTTTAGAGGTAGACTAATGTTTCCTGTTTGTGAAATTAACGGTAATACTGTGGGTTTTAGCGGACGTATTCTACCACAATTAGCGGATGAATCTTCTCAAGGTAAATACATTAATAGCCCGCAAACTCCTTTATATGATAAGAGTAGAATTCTTTTTGGTCTAGATAAAGCCAAGCAGGCTATTAGAGAGACTAAGACCGTGGTAGCGGTAGAAGGGCAAATGGATTGTGTAAGTGCGCATCAGGCTGGTTTTAAGAATGTTATTGCCACCTCAGGTACAGCTTTAACAGATGAACAAATTTCTTTACTTAAGCGCTTTACCAATTCCGTTTCTTTTGCCTTGGATATGGACAGTGCTGGTAAGGCGGCTCTAGATAGAGCTAGTGAAGCGGCCTTACGCGGAGAGATGGAAACTAAGGTAATTATTTTGCCGGCCGGTAAGGATCCGGATGAGTGTATAAGAAAAGACCCTGAAGGTTGGCTTAAAGCCGTTAAAGAGGCTAAGCCGGTGATGGAATATTATTTTGAAGAAACCCTTTCTTCTCTGGATTTGTCTTCACCAACCGGACGTCGTCGCGGAGCTGAACTTCTTTTACCTCGTTTAGCTCGAGTAGCCAATTCGGTTGAACAATCATATTGGCTTAAGATATTAGCCGAGAAATTAGATACTCCGGAAAATGTTTTATTACAAGATCTAAAAAAAGAGTCCTTAAAGGATAATAATTCCGGTGGTTATATAAACAAGATCTTAGATAAGGCTGAGGTTTCTTTGGAGTCTAAGACCGAAAAGAGTCGTGAAGAGATTTTATCTGAAAATCTTTTATGCTATCTTCTGGCTTTTCCGTTTTTTATTCGTTCCATAGATAGCCGCTTGTCAATTGAGCAATTAGTAGGGGAGGTTAACCAGGCTCTTTACAGACTTTTAATTATTTATTATAATAAGAATAGCGCTAAAGGTGTCCATGCGGACACGGCGGAAGCTTTGGTTTATCCGGAATTTAGGGTTTGGCTCAGTGAGCAGACCCAGGCAGACGAAAAAGTCGTTAAATCTTTAGATCGTCTGGCCCTGATAACCGAAAAAGATTACGCAGACAGCGAAACATCCAAGGTTGAACAGGCTTTGGCCGAGATTATTACTCATTTGCGCCGTGCTTATTTAAGCCGCCGCCTTAAGCTCGTGACCCGCCTGATCACTGAAGTGCAGTCCAAGAAGACTGAGGACGATGAAGTTAGCTCTTCGGACCGTCTTCGTGAACTGCTTAATGAATTTAAAAACTTAACCGAAGAGTTAAGGCAGCTTCCTAATTAACGACGATTTTGTTAGTGATCGTCTTGTTATGTTTTTTATGCCAAAAAAGATTATTAAAGCCAAGGCTGTTAAGCCGGCCAAAAAAGGGAAAGAGAAAGAAAAGACAAAAGCTAGAGCCAAAGCTAAAGATAGTGTTAAAGATAAAAATAAGAAAAATAAATCTACCCAAATTAAGAAAACAACTTCTACTAAAACTAAAAAGGCCGATTCTAAAAAAACCACGGTTAAAAAAACCGTTGAGTCTCGTGTGGTGCAAACTTTTTTTAATACAACCGCAGCTGATGAGATGGTTGGCAAGGCACGTTCTCGGGGTTTTGTTACCGAAACCGAATTGTTATATGCTTTTCCTTATGTAGAAGATTATATTTATGATTATGAAGTCTTTTTGGAAAGACTACAAAGAAACAGTATTGATATTATAGAAGACTCCGGGGGTTTCTTGGATTCAGGAGCCAACCAAAAAAAGCAGGATCAATTATCTGCTGTAATTGGTGAAGATAAGGATCGTCTTAAGTTTGATATTTCCGAACTCTCTTCAGATTCTATCCAGATGTATTTAAGAGAAATTGGTAAGGTACCGCTTTTAAGTGGTGAGGAAGAGATAGAGTTGTCCCAAAGAAAAGAAAGAGGGGATAAGGCGGCAGAAAGAAGACTAATTGAAGCTAACCTTCGTTTAGTGGTTTCTATTGCCAAAAAGTTTGCCGGTACTAAGGGACTTAGTTTACTTGACCTTATCCAAGAAGGTAATATCGGGTTATTTCGGGCAGTGGAGAAGTTTGAATATCGTAAAGGCTTTAAGTTCTCTACTTATGCCACTTGGTGGATTAGGCAGGCTATTACCCGCTCTTTAGCAGATCAGTCTCGTACTATTCGTATCCCGGTACACATGGTAGAAACGATTAATCGTTTTCAACATATCCAAAGACAATTAATTCAGAATTTAGGTAGAGAACCTATGCCTGAAGAAGTAGCGGCGGAAATGAATGAATCTATAGACAAGGTGAGATATATTATTAAAATATCCCAAGATACTATTTCTTTGGAAACCTCAGTGGGAGACGATGATGAAGATTCTACCCTAGAGGACTTTATTGAAGATGTTAAGAATGTTACACCAGATAGAGCAGCCGCCCTCCAACTTTTAAGGGATTATGTTAGAGATATAATTTCCGAGTTAACCCCAAGAGAACAAAAGATTCTAGAGATGCGTTTTGGGCTTTTAGATGGAGTTTCTCATACCTTGGAAGAGGTGGGTTCAGAGTTTGAGGTTACCAGAGAACGTATCCGCCAAATTGAGTTTAAAACTCTAGAAAAGATCCAAAAGCATCATTTGATTAATAAATTAAAGGATTATTAAAGAGTTATAATTAATTGACATTTTAATTGTCTTTGGTTATGATGATAATCATGTTTAGCTTAATCGCTAGGCATGTTATTCCCGGGTGGCGCAGCGGTAGCGCAGTTGGCTGTTAACCAATTGGTCGTCGGTTCGAATCCGACCCCGGGAGCCAAGTTGAGCTAGCACTAGGAGCTTAGTATTTAAGCTCTTTGTACTGTCTCTAGTCATATATACAAAAATTGCTTAAACAGCATTTTGGTTAGAATAGATGAGTAGATTATTTTTAAATAAATGACTGACTTAAATCAAGCGACTATTGAAAAACTTCAGTATTATGTTTACCTTTTAAGAGACCCGAGGAGCAAGAAAATATTTTATGTAGGCAAAGGCAAGGGTAAACGTATTAATAGTCATGAACTTCGAGCCTTAGTGGCCATACAAAGTACTTCTGAAAAAGAGAAGATAATTAAATCAATTATTGCCTCAAAAAAGACCCCTGAATTATTAGTGCTACGGCACGGGCTTACCGAACAAGAAGCTTTTGAGATTGAATCAGCCATAATTGATTTTTTGAGCTATGATCGGAAAATAGATTTGACTAATTTGGTTAAAGGTCATGGTTCCTTCGATCGAGGTATTATGACGCTTCAAGACATTAATCTTAAATATCAAGCTGAGCCGGTAAAAGAATTTAGGCACAACGCGATACTAATCACTATTAACAGAAAGTTTAGAGAGTGCAAAACCCCAAAAGATTTATATAATGCCACCCGAAGTTCTTGGAGAGTTAAGCTATCACGAGCAAGTAGAACCGATATTGCTTGTGCAGTGTATCGAGGGATTATTAGGGAAGTGTACCAACCAAGAGAGTGGGTAGCTGACCTTAAAAGAAGCCCAAGGATTATGTTTAAGGGAAGAATCGCTGACAACAAGATTAGAAATCTGTATGTTAATAAATCAGTGAAACATCTAATAAAACAGGGCTCGTCCAATCCAATTAAATTTATTTCAATTTAAATGTCGGGAAAAGATTTAAAATAGAAATCGAATCCTTTAAAGTTGAAATCTTACGTCTAAAAAAGTAAAAAAAGTTGATACCTGTAATAAAATAAATGAAACTTTTTCATACGGTATAATTTATATTTATTCTATTCCATATAAAAATGGGCTATTTTACGAGCTTAAATAAATAATAAAATAATTTATGAGTAATTCCAGTGAAAGTTTAAAGCTTTTTATATTAGATGCTCAAAGAAGATTAATATCAGCCTTGCAAGGATGTGAAAGCGAGGAATATATAGAGGCTTTATCAGCATGGGCTCAGGGTAAATGTCGCTGCGGAGAGAAATTGGTAATAGAGAATATAGTTAAATCAGAAGATACTACTTCGTATGAATTTGTCTGTGGACATAAGTTTATCACCAAGAGTCTCAGTGATACATTTGTTTTATCAGACTCATTACGGGTAGGGTCCCTTGGAGAAGATGAGGAAGGTAATCAAAAAATTAGTGCAAGACAATCGGGAAAGATAACAAGGAAACAAGTAAGTGAAATAAATGTGGCGAAGAAGTTCGCAAGCTCGGAAAGAAAGTATTTAGTCACATTTGTTAATGATATAGAAAACTCATTGGTAGATGTTATAGCAACAGCAGAAGATGGATCCCGAGGGGAGTATTACCAAATTACGAAGCTCTATGATAAGGATTTCTGGCAGAAACTTAATACATTGGGTGCCGTAGATTTAATTACTAATGCTCTTGTGCCATTAATAGAGACGGCCATTAGAAGAAAGAATGATTATGATCCCAAAGAAAAAAATAATTTAATTCTTCTTATTGACGCTTGGCCAGGTATCTTAAATAAATATGCCTCTGCTGCAAAGACTAATCTTTCGTTTTTATTACGTGAAGCTAATTTTAAAGAGGTATGGCTTATCGGACAGACTACTTTTAGACTTTGGCCTACATAATATTGTTACTATATGATGGCACTTCGTTCAGCAAATGGCTTAACCTCAGAAACTAATAGACTTATAGGGAAAACAGTACATTTCTTGGTTTTTATTACGATAATTACAATCTCGTATAAAACATGGGGGATAAAAATGATTGAAGAGTTTGTTTTTTATATAGTTTCGATACTTTCATTTGCCCTTACAAAATTCATTTTACTTATTACAGGAGTCTGGAAATACTAAATAACGATAGCAGTGTTACTTTTTGACATGCTCAGAGAGCCTTGATATGATGTAATAGACAGGCTCAGAAAAGCCTTGCTGTGTTTGACTAATTACGGTTGTTTGTCTAGCTCAGGGCGGTGAGCTAAAGTATTTTAATATTTTTAGGTTTTTGTTATATGAACTATTCGGTGCCAAAAAAACAATTATTACCCTTTATTGGTAATGAAGATTTGTATAAAAATGTTGAAGTTGTTTTAAATGTAGCTAATAGAACAATAAAAGAAGCAGAAGATTTATATAAAAACTCTATAGATCCATTTTCTGCTCTTTTTGATGTTGTTACATTAAATCTTAATTTTTCTGATTGGTTAATTAAGGAAAGAGGTAGACAGTCTCAAAAGACGATACAAAATGCCCTAGGAAGTTTCCATCAGGAAATATTAGGCAGTATTTCTGGTTGTGAGAGCTTAGGAAAGGGGAAGGTTATAGATTTAGTAAATCATGATAAGAAAATTATTGCTGAGGTAAAGAATAAATACAACACAACTAAAGGTAATCATAAAACAGCTGTTTACGATGATTTAAAAAAAATATTACAGAATGAATATAATGGTTATACGGGTTATTATGTTGAGATAATACCAAGGGCAAAAAAAGAATATGATAAAGAATTTACACCACCAGATAATAAAACTAAAAAAAGAAGACCAACGAATGTTAATATTAGAGTTATTGATGGGAAAAGTTTTTATGCTTTATTAAGTGGTGATAAAGATGCTTTAAAAAAACTATATTATATAATTCCTGATGTTATAGGGGATATTCTAGGAGTGGATATTAAGGAGATTAAAAATGAGAAAGTATTTAGAAATCTTTTTGATGTTATTTATTAATAAATTTTAGCGAGTCAACTATTATTTAAATAATCATAACCCTTGCCTAATGCAAGGGTTATTTGATATAATAATAATTATAAATTAATAACTTATATTAATATGGCTAAGTTATATACAGTCTTAGAAGCTTCTAATATTATTAATGTCTCCCCAGATACCATAAGGCGTTGGGAGAAGAAAGGGCTTATTAGGGCTGATAGATCAAAATTAAATTATAGACTTTTTAATATTGAAGAATTACAGAGGATTATTAATAAAAATAATGGTAATCAAAAAAAGAACTATTATAAAATATTAAAAAGTAAAGAAAAGTCAGATTATTCGGTAATTGAGTTATTTGCTGGTGCTGGAGGTACGGCTATTGGTTTTGAACATGCTGGACTTAGACATGTTTTATTATCTGATATTGATAAAAATAGTGTACAGACCTTAAAAATGAATAAACCAAAATGGAATGTTGTTCAGGCTGATATTACAAAAATGGATTTTAAAGGTTTAAAAGCTGATATTGTTGAGGGTGGATTTCCTTGTCAGGCATTTAGTTATGCTGGTAAAAAACTAGGATTTGAAGACGCAAGAGGAACTCTATTTTTTGATTTTGCAAGATGCGTTAAAGAAGTTAGGCCAAAAGTTTTAATGGGTGAAAATGTAAGAGGTCTATTAAAGCATGAAAATGGAAAAACCTTGAAATCTATTTTAAATGTTTTAATTGAATTAGGTTACAACGTAGCTTTTAGGGTTTTAAAAGCTCAATATTTTGATGTACCACAAAAAAGAGAAAGACTAATAATATTGGGTGTTCGGAAAGATTTAGATTTACCAATATTTTTTCCAAAAGAAAAGGATTATACGATCTCTTTAAGAGAGGCTCTTGAAAATTGCCCTTATTCAGAAGGACAAAAATATCCAGAGAGAAAAAAAGAAATAATGGATCTTATTCCTCCTGGAGGGTATTGGCGAGATCTTCCACTTGATCTACAGAAAGAATATATGAGGTCAAGTTACTATATGGGAGGCGGTAAGACAGGCATGGCTCGTAGACTTTCATGGGATGAGCCTAGTCTTACATTAACATGTGCTCCAGCTCAAAAACAGACAGAAAGGTGCCACCCTGAAGAAACCAGACCTCTTAACGTTAGGGAGTATGCAAGAATACAAACATTTCCTGATACTTGGAAATTTTCTGGTCCAATATCTTCTCAATATAAGCAAATCGGAAATGCTGTTCCAGCTAATTTAGGATATCATATAGGACGCTGTATTATTGCTATGCTGGATAAAAAGATAGACTCTAAGACAATGTATAAAGTTGAGCCAATAGATAAAATAGATGACCTTATACAGTTAAATCTTTTTGGATATTGATTTTTATGACCAAGACCAAAAAAACTATCTCTACTGGAGTAGTCCACACCATGCCTTCTGATCTAAAACAAGCTCTTAGCTCTTCTCCTAAGATCTTAACTACTTGGGAGAGTATTACCCCACTGGCTCGTAATGAGTGGATTTGTTGGGTAATTTCTTCTAAAAAAGAGAAAACCAGAGCTCGTCGGATAAAGATAGCTAAAGATAAGCTACTTGCTGGTTTACGTCGCCCTTGTTGCTGGGCTGGTTGTTCACATCGTTAATTTTCTACTTTTCTACTATGTGCTATTTAACATAGCTATTATTTATGTGCAGCTCTTGCCAATAATGCTTTTTTATGGTAGGCTGGTAATCTAACTAAATAGATTCGAATTTTCAAGCCTTCTAAAGATAAGTGATATTTGAGAAATCGGGTCACTTATTTTTATTATGTCAGAAACAAAAATCACTTTTGCGTCTTTAGGTATTAAAGACTCAATACTTAAGGTTCTTTCCGGGCTTGGTTTAAGTACACCCACCCCGATTCAAGCCCAAGCTATCCCACCGGCCCTGGAAGGGCAGGATATAATTGGTATTGCCCAAACCGGCACAGGCAAAACTTTAGCCTTTGGTCTTCCAATGTTACAAAGATTATCTGCGCTAAAGGGGCGTGGTCTAGTGGTTGTCCCAACTAGAGAGCTGGCCAGCCAGGTAGCGCAAAGTATTAAGAAAGTAGGTTTACCCTTTGGACTTAAAACAGCTGTTTTAATCGGGGGTGAAGCTATCCAAAAACAACTTTTTCTTTTAAGAAAAAATCCTCATATAGTTATTGCTACTCCAGGTCGTTTAATAGATCACTTAAAGCGTCGTACCTTCAGTCTTGATGATGTAAAAACCATAGTATTAGATGAAGCTGATATGATGCTTGATCTTGGTTTTGCGCCTCAGATGGAAGAGATCCTTAAACTTGCCCCAACAGATAGACAAACCATGCTTTTTTCGGCTACTATGCCGGCGGCTATTGCCAAATTAGCAGCCAAGTATCTTAAGTTACCAATTAGTATTGAAGTAGCTCCACAGGGTACTACCGCTGAAACCGTTGATCAGGAAGTAATTATTGTAAAAGGTACAGATCGTTTTGCTTGTTTGGAAGATATTATTAAGAAGAATAAAGGTTCAATTTTGGTTTTTGTCAGAACCAAGCATGGTGTAAAGGAAGTAGTAAAAAAACTAGCTGTTTCATCTCATTCAGTAGCTGAAATTCATTCCAATCTCTCCCAAAGTCGTCGTAGTAAGACTTTAGAGTCTTTTAGAAGTGGTAGGACCAGAATTCTGGTAGCGACCGACGTGGCTTCTCGTGGACTTGATGTAAAGGGAATTGAGTTGGTCATTAACTATAATCTACCGGACGCTCATGCCGATTATGTTCATCGTATCGGTAGAACAGGTAGAGCTGGTCGTAACGGTAGGGCAATCTCTTTTGCCACTCCTGATCAATTAAGAGATATTAGTGCTATTGAAAAACTTATTAACAAGAAATTGTCTATTAGTAATAATACTTACTCTGTTGAGCCCAAGGTAAATCCTATCAACAATAATGCCCCTAGAGGTAGAAGTAATAATTCCGAGTACCCAAGAACCAGGAAGCCACATACTCCTAATAACGCACAAAGGGGTCCGAGAACTGGAGAAAGAAGCAATAGAAACGAAGACAGAAGAACCAGAGAAAGGAGCAATAGAAACGAAGATAGGAGAGTTGGAAGCGGACAGCCCAAACAAAGACGTTTTAGTAATAACAATCAAGGAAGTTCTTCAGCTAATGGAAGCAGACCACAGTATGGTCGTAATAACGGTGGACGTAAATTTAATACCAACCGATCATCTAATAGGGAAAGATAGGGAGATTAAAAGATTATAGCATTATGCTATAATATAACCATATGATCAAAAATCATCATTCTAATTATTTTCTGTTTCTTGCCTTGGCAGGCTCCATGGTCGTTGTCTATTTTATAGCTAAGCCATTTTTGAGTCCGCTTATTTTAGCCGCTATCTTCGCTTTTCTTTTTCAGCCGATCTATAAAAAGCTTTTAAATCATCTAAAAAAACGAGAAAGCCTGGCAGCTTTTTTTACAACCATTATTGCGGTTGTTTTGGTCTTATTACCGGTAACTTTTCTCGGAATCCAAATTTTTAAAGAGTCTAGTCAGCTGTATCAATCTTTGGTTAATGAAGGTGGTGGCGATTTTGTTGGGGCAATTGAAAATGCTCTTAATCAAGCTCGTGGCATTCTTCCGATTCCTGAAGATTTTCAAATTGATATTGGTCAGTATGTTAAACAAGGACTTGCGTTTTTAATTGAAAACCTTGGTGCTGTGTTTTCAAGTTTTGCTAAAATGCTTCTTAATTTACTTGTTTTCCTTATCGCTTTTTATTTCCTACTTAAAGATGGCAGTAAGTTAAAGAATTATCTGGTGGTTTTGAGTCCTTTAGATGATACTGATGATGAGTTTATTGTATCTCGCTTAAAGACCGCAGTGTCGGCAGCTGTCAAAGGTAATCTCACTATTGGTCTTATTCAAGGTGTTTTAACGGGTATTGGTTTTGCGATCTTTGGAGTGCCAAACGCCGTATTATGGGGAAGTGTGTCCGTTATATCCGCTTTTTTACCAGGTATCGGTACTGCCCTGGTTATTACTCCGGCAATTATATTTCTCTTTATTACTGGCAATACCTTTGGTGCGATAGGGCTTTTGGTTTGGGGAGTAACCGCTGTTGGCCTTGTTGATAACTTCCTTGGCCCCAGACTGGTTGGTCGCGGGATGCAATTACACCCACTAATGGTCTTTATCGCTATTTTGGGTGGGCTAGCCTTTTTTGGACCATTAGGTTTTCTCCTGGGTCCGCTCGCCATGAGTGTTTGTCTTGCCTTAATTGAAATCTACGCCTCGCTTAAGGGTCGGGGGAATAAGACGGCATAAAATAGCTGGAATATTTTTCAATCAATAACCCGCTTTCCTAGCGGGTTTTGCTTTATCTTGAAAATGTTATATAATAAATATATAAGCCTTTTGGCTGTTTATTATTTAATAAATTATAATTACTTATATGAAAGCTTTAATTGTTATTATTATCGTGGCTGTCTTAGGAGGTGCGGCCATTATGTTCTGGTCTAACCGGGACGATAATCTAAATCTTAATGATACTCCGCCTGTTTCAGTAACTCATCGTTGGCACGCGGTTAATGGTATTAACTTAAGTTTTCAATACCCGATTGGTTATGATGTTTATGAGCCTTTTGTGGAGAATATTGAACCAGCGGTTTGGAGTGGAGTAGTTTTTGAAAACACCGAAACTAACCGTGAGATTATCTTTGGCGAAGCTGAGGGTACAGACGGTCCTATGACTGTTACTATAGCCGCTTTTATGAATAGTAATAACCAAACCGCTCAGCAGTTTATTGAATTATCTCCAGCTTCAAATTTTAATCTCTCAGACGGAGAATTATCCGAAATAATGGTTGGTGAAGAAACTGCTTTAAGTTATCTTTCTGATGGTCTTTGGCAATATGAACATGTAGTGGTGGCTAAAGAAGATTTTGTCTATATGTTTAGTGTTGGCTATAACGACGAGAATGATGAGATTAGACAGGTTTTTAGGGATCTTTTAAACTCTGTTCGTTTTATTACCCCAGATGATCTTTTATCCGATGAAGCGGAGAGTGATTTTGTTATGGCTGTTTTGGTTAGAGAGCACGCTATGCAAGAATATTCAGTTAGCGAAGCAGTGGTTAAAGTTTTAAGAATTGAACCTAGAGAATGGTCTGATGCTTGCTTGGGCCTACCTTCTGAAGAAGAAATGTGCGCCCAGGTTATTACCCCAGGTTATGAAGCTGAGGTGGAAGTGGCCGGTCGTTCAGTTTACTACCGTCTAAACGAGGAGGGTGATATGATTCGTTCGTCTTCAGAGTGGAGTGAGTCATTAGATGAGAATAATGAATAGCATTAGAGGTTTAAAGATAACTATTAAATTACTGGTTAATAATCAAAAGATAAAAATCAAGAGAATCAATTAAGTTATATAAATAAATAAGATACGCCTTAGGGCGTATCTTATTTATTTTAGCTTGGGTTGATATTATTATTAGTTTATTATTCCCTAGCTGTTTTATTTTAATTTGTTTTCTGTAAATCTTTTGTAAAGCATATAGCTAGCTCCCAAAAAAGCTGCTCCACCTATTAGTTCAAAAGACTCTTCCAGTAAGCTGTCTACCATAAAGAAGCCGATTGGGAAGTCCCAGTTAATTTCTTCATAACTTTGCCAAAGAGCGGCTAGGTTTTGATCGCCTAGATAAAGAGAAGAATTGTAAAAGGCTTCACCTAAAAGAGTATAAAAATTAGTATCAAAAACTCCGGACAAGGCTGTTCCGATAAAAGACATGCTACCAGCTAGGGCGTAGGCGATAAAACCAGTTAAGAGATATTTTCTAACAGCTAAAAATTCTTTAAGATTTTTCCAGTATTTAATGAGACCATATAAAGGTACGCCGGCTAAGACTCCAAAATAAAGCAGTTCAGTTAAGGTGCCCATCCAACCTTGTTCGGTTTCTTTAAATATTGCTTGCACATAACCCATTAAGGTGTGTCGGATGTCTCCCGCATCTTCTAAAAGCATTAATAAAAAGGCGATGGCCATGATAATCAGAAACCTTGAGATTTCTTTATTTTCTCTACCAATTCTTCCGGCGGTGTAAACAGATAATAGAGCTGAACTGGCTAAAAAGAACCACTGGACTAGCTCACCCAGACCACTGTTTCTACCCCAGTGTTGGAAAAGAAAAGGTCGGTAGGTGAAATAGAAATAATCTGGCTTTAGGTTAAATAAAACGTCTCTTAAACCGAAAATATTTCTTAGATCAATTAAGTAAACAGCTAACCAGGAAAGTAAGATAAAAAGGCCAGTTAGGCCAAGAATTCTTTTAGCCATTAGTTGGTTGTTTTTAGTTTTAGGATTATCCATAGTTGTTTAAAGATTTTTAATCTTAATAAACTATATCATTTTAAAGATAATTAAAGCAAGGGGTATTGTATGTTATTTCAACATACAAAAAACTCGCCTTTTTAAAGCGAGTTTTTTTGTGTTAAGATTTGTCTTTATTAAAGACTAGCAATAACGGCCGGGGTAACATTATTAATGGTTTTACCAGCGTAACGAGCTAGTTCAGTCAAAGTTTTAATATGTCTGGCTTTACCTTCTTCCATTACGTAGATTCTGCCAGTTTGTACATCTCTTAAAAGAGATTGGTTGGCATAGGCTCCGATCTGTGAAAGTTGTTCAATATAGCCGTATTTAATAATTGACTCAGGGGCAAGATTAATAATAGCCTTACCTTTATACTTAGCTAATTCTTCAAGAGTTCTAATCGGGCTTAAAGCTCCGCGGTTAACTGAATAGATTCTCATGGTTGAAGAGTCTCTAACTAAAGTGCCACTTGGCATACAAGGATCTTGCTTAACCTGAAAGTCGGCTGGGACAGCCATACGGTAGTTCTCGGCCAAAAGAGGGCTGATGTTAATTATTTCTTTACCTTTGTATTGTGCTAATTCTTTTAAGTCACGAATAGGGGAAAGGGAATTATTAACCACCTTAAAGATTTGTCCTCCTGCAGAATTACGCAAAAGAGTTCCGTTAACATGGCAAGCTCTAAGGTGAGCAGTACCATCGTTAAGATGGAAAATCGCTCCGCTAGATAAGATACTGATAGGGGCAGAGCCGGTTACAGCACCAGCATTTCCACCACCTACATTACCACTGCTTCCACCTTGTCCAACCTTACCAGATCCGTTACCAGGATTAACGGGGTCAACAATTGGATGAATTACCGGATCAATAGAAGGCAAAGGATCTTCTTTAACCGGGTCATTGTTATCTGGTTCTTCAACACCAATTGGGTCTACTTTAGCTTCCTGAGAAGGTACAAGACCTGGTACTACAGTATCATTAGGAGGTAGAATAGAGGGTGAGGGGATTACAACTGGTCCACTTGAACCATTGGAATTATCTTTTGCACCATTATTATTACTGTCCGAAGAAGCGGCAATACCGCTACCAGCAGTCATTACGGCCAAAGCCATAGTTAAAACAAGAATTTTTTTCATATATTGTATATATTAATAAATTAATTAAGTTAATAATTTTAACAATTTAATCGTGAATTTTAAAAGCCTTGAAAACCTTAAAAAACACTGATTAAGTTAATATATGAATATATCATATAACTAAAATATTGTCAAGGGGGTTATGAACAGTATTAAATAGCTAATATTGGCTATTTTTTAAAATACCTATTCAATAATCTCTGTTTTTATTGACTTATTGTGCCTAAATATGAGAGAATGGGGTATATAAAACAAAGAAAAAAGCAAAAACAAAAATAAAAAGGAGATTATTATGTCAAGGGTTAATAGAAGAATACCTCTAATTGGTAAAATATTCCTTGATTCCGGACCAAGAAGTTGGCAAGAATTTGTTTTTCAAGAGGGTAAGAAAAAAGAGCTCTATAAAACCAGCGGAGAGATTAATTCTTTCAGCAATAAAAGAACAAACAAAATAATAAAACTTAACTTAGAAATAGATCTTTTTCTCCCACCCAGTAGTATAGAAGTAAATTTAATAGTCGATGAGATTGGTTTTAATGGTAAAGTTTTAGCCATTAAAGAAAGCCAATACAAGGCTTTGGATAATTTATTTAGTTATTTGATCTCCAGGCAGCTTGAAAAAAGTTGGTTATTATCTGGACATATTATTTCTCCGTCCAATAAGCCTCCTGTGCCCATAGTTATTATTCACAGGGAACAGAAGAGGTATTATCGAAGGCCTTGTTCTTATTACGGTCAAGGAGAAGTTAGCACTAAAAAATTAGTGAAAGAGTTTCGTAAATTTGAATTAAACTAAAGTTTTAAATTAAACTAAAAGCCGCAGATTATCCGCGGCTTTTTAATTTTAATTATTTTAATTAAAGATTTGGTTATTTAAGATTACTTTTTAGAGCGGAAATGTCTCCCGAGATCCAAGTATTAACCAATTCTTGGTTTTCATCAAGTTGGACAAAAGTGTGTTGGGTTATTACGCCGTAACGAGAGCGTAAGTCAATAGCTGAATCATAATCAACCTCTAATAAAGAAACATTGGCCGGTATTTCTTCGGTGCGAGTTGTAAAATTAGCTGAGGCATCCAGACAGGTTGGACACCAGTTTGCTTTAAAGAAAAGCACTACTGTTTGTCCTTTATTTATCTCAGAGATAGTTGTTGCTTCACTGTATTCAAGGTATGATCCACCACTTTGTTCTTCCATTGTTTCATCTTCCATATTTGCTTCTTCTAAACCATTTTCTTCATAAAAAGAATCTGCAGGCATTAGAGTCTCTTGCTCCATCATTAGTTGTTCTTCTTCCATTCTTTTTGACAAAATAGCGACGGCGATAATGGCAACTACTAAAAAGGCAAGTATGATTAATAAAATATTTCTGTTCATATAGATAGGGTTAATAATAAATAATAAGAAGCTGTAAGCTTGATTACTATCTTATTATAGCTTTTTTAAAAGAGGGGGTCAATTAGCTTGAGGTTTTTCATTTTTCTTGGTATGATAAAGATATATGAGTTGGATATTTTATGCTATTTTATCCGCTTTTTTTGCCTCATTGGTGGCTATTTTCGGCAAGATTGGCATTAAGGGTGTAGACAGTAATTTAGCCGTAGCTATTCGTACGGTAGTGATAGTAGTTTTTGCCTGGGGTATAGTTTGGATACAAGGTAATGCTTCGGATATTTTTAAGATTTCCAAATTTTCTTACACTTTTATTATCCTCTCTGCTATTGCTACTGGTCTGTCTTGGATGTTTTATTATAAAGCATTGCAATTGGGAGAAGCTTCTCGAGTGGCCCCGATTGATAAGCTAAGTATTGCCCTAACCATTATTCTGGCTTTTATTATTTTAGAAGAAAAACCGACAGTGGGTAATGTTTTAGGTGGAGTTTTGGTAACAGCCGGAGTCTTAACTACGGTTTTTGTTAAATAGGTATTAAATTTATTAATTCTTAATTTAAAAATATGCAAGGTTATCATGGTAATATAGAAAAACTAACCAAGGAAAATAATAATTTTAGACAAGTTCTTTATACTGGCAAACATTCTCAATTGGTTTTAATGTCTCTTTTGCCGGGCGAGGAGATAGGTGAAGAGATACATGATGTTGATCAGTTTTTTCGTTTAGATCAAGGCCAAGGTAAGGCTATTATAGATGGGCATGAATACCAAATTGAAGACGGGCATGCTTTGGTGGTACCAGCTGGGGCTACTCATAATATTATTAATATCTCAGAAAGTGAGACCCTAAAGCTTTATACTCTGTATTGCCCTCCTCACCATCAGGACGGGATTGTTCACGAGGATAAATTAACGGCCGAAAGAGACGAGGAACATTTTGATGGCCAAACCACTGAGTAGTTTTATTATAAATAGTCTTTATGCCAAAATTAGTTTTAAATAAATCAGTTAAAAAAGAAAATATTATCCGTCCGGGTTTTACTTTAGTTCAGATGATTATTGCGGTGGCGATTGTGGGAGTTATCGGAGTTTTAGTGTTAATTAGTATGCAAGATACTAGAGCTAAGAGTAGAGACACTAAACGAGTTAAGGATGCCCAGAATATAACTTTGGCTTTGCAGCTTTATAAGAACAATACGGGAGAATATCCCCAAACGCTTACCCCAGGTGAACCTCTGGAGTTTAACAATACGATTTACATGGAGAAGGTGCCAACTAATCCAACCCCTAGAGCAGACGGAGATTGTTTAGATAAGGATTATTCTTACGCTTCAGACGGCAATAATTATGTTTTAAGTTTTTGTTTATCTGCTGATCAAGAGAATTTCTCAGCGGGTGTTAATCTTTGTGATAACGGAGAATGCGGAGCCGGGGAAGCTATGCCGTTATTTGATTATGAAGGCAACTCTTACTCGACGGTAGCTATTGGTGGACAGCTTTGGATGGCTGATAATTTAAAGACAAGGTATAAACCAAATGGAACATTATTAACTAATATGCAAACCAATTCAGAACGTGATTGCATTCAATCTAATAATACCAGAGGTACGGAGAGTCATTGTAATCAAGGCTACACTCTTTATACTTGGGATGGTGCCATGAACGGATCTAGCGAAGCCGGCGCGCGCGGTATTTGTCCTTTGGGTTGGCATATCCCAACAGATAATGAATTTCATATTTTGGAAAAATACCTTTCTAATAATAACCCGGATTGTAACCCTGCTCGTTTAAATGACTGGAAGTGTAGTCCGGCTGGTTCAAGAATTAAGTCAGGAGGTGATTCTGGTTTTAATGCTCTTTTACCGGGCTTCAGAGGAGGTGGTTCCTGGTTTTCTCATTTTGGTAACTATGCTTATTTTTGGCTTTCTGATCCAACAGAAACAACAACTAAATTTGTTAGAGGACTATATGCTACCGCTAACACTGTTTATCGTGATCTAATTGGTGCGTTGCCCAGTAATTACAGTATGTCAGTCCGTTGTCTTAAGGACTAGTTATTTCTTTTCTTTTTTTCTGTTGACTTTTTCTTTAATTGTGTTAATTTAAAAGTATTAAAACAACGTCTTTTGGGACGTTGTTAGTAGTTAACTTATTATTTTACAGTTTATTATGTCTGATGAAGTAATTATTAGGTTTGATGAGGTTTATTTTGAATATTTGGAAAAACGCCCGGTACTTGACGAGGCGAGTTTTAGCGTACGTCGGGGATCTAAGATTACCTTAATGGGACAAAACGGAGCTGGCAAAAGCACTATTCTAAAACTTATTACTGGTGAGCTAAAACCCAAAAAAGGTCGTGTTTCAGTACCAGCTAACGCTACTATCGGAACCGCTAGACAGGTTATGAGTCGCGATGATCTTAAACTAACGGTTGAAGAATATTTAGCCGCGGCTTTTGAGGTTGTGCCTAAAAATATTGCTTCAACTGTATCTAAGTCTTTAGAGGCGGTAAACTTAGCTGTTCCGACAGATAAGTTAGTTGGTGATTTGTCCGGTGGACAACAAGCTAGGTTACTTTTGGCTTTTGCTTTAGTAACCAATCCAGATATTTTATTATTGGACGAGCCGACCAATAATCTGGATCGCTCGGGTATTGATCATCTAATTGAATTTTTGGTTATGTACGATAAAACCGTAGTGGTAATTTCTCATGACGCTGACTTTCTTAATTGTTTTACAGAGGGGGTGGTTTATTTGGATGTTTTTAGTCGTAAAACAGAACTTTATGTTGGAGATTATTTTTCTGTAGTGGAAGAGATTGAAAAAAGAATTGAAAGAGAAAGACGACAAAATGCTCAGTTAAGGAAGCAGATTATAGATCGCAAGGAAAAGGCTAACTTTTTTGCCCACAAGGGAGGTAAGATGAGAAAGCTAGCTAAAAAAATGCGAGATGAAACAGAAGAGCTTGAAGATAGTATGGTGGATGTGCGCCGGGAAGATAAAACTATTCGTCCCTTTAATATTCCGGTACAAGAAGTTTTCGGAGAGGTGGTTACTATTGATTATATTAATATTATTCGCAACCACGAAGTTGTTAAAAAAGAAGTTAATAAGGTTTTAAGAAAAAGATCAAGATTATTGGTTACCGGACCCAACGGTGCGGGTAAAACCACCTTCCTTCGTTCTTTGGCTAATAACGATTGTCCTGGAGCTAAGATTCAAGAGGGAATAACAGTTGGGTATTATAGCCAAGATTTTGCTACTTTGGATATTAATGAGACGGTTTTTGAAAGTCTGGAGAAAGTTATGGCTGAAGGACTTGACGTGCAAGAAATGCGTTCTATTGCTGCTGGTTTTCTTTTAACCGGCCAATTAATGGGTCATAGGGTGGCAGAGTTGTCTGAGGGTCAAAAAGGACTTTTGTCTTTTGCTCGTTTGGTTTTAATGAAACCTGGACTTTTAATCCTTGATGAACCTACTAACCATATTAATTTCCGTCATATCCCGATTATTGCCGAAGCGGTTAATGAGTATGAGGGCACTATTTTGTTAGTTAGCCACATGGATGATTTTGTTAGAGAGATTAAAGTGGATGAAGAGCTTGATTTTGGGAAGGTTTAAAATAGCTTCAACTTAATTTTTAGGTTATGAAAAACCCGCAATTTCTTCAATTGCGGGTTTAAAATTTAAAAAATTTCCGGTTTATCGGTGAAGCAATGGCTAATTCCCATTTCTTCACACCATCTTTTATCTTCTTGACTATTTATCCATCCAGCCATTACCTCTACGCCAGATTCTTTTAGTCGGATAATTTTTTCTTGCAGCACCTTCTTACGCCACACATTCCATTGGTTTATCGTGTAGTTGTCTTTATCGAAACCAAGGGTGATGCCGGTAAAGTCAAAGAATTCAACTTTTCCTAATAAACAAAAAGGATTAACTGCAATGAAATTTGTCTTTATTTCCTTCTCCCACCGAAGCTTTGAATATCTTAGGGCCCTTTTGAGTAGGTATTTGTCAAATGACAGGAGCCAACATTGACTATCTATGTTATTTTGCATAAGATAATCAATTATTATCGAAACTCCGCCATTTTTGGGCTCAATAAAATAAACAACGTCTTCTTTGTCTCTTGCAAAATTAACAAAATCTCTAAGGGTACTTATTTCAAGTGGCTTGTCGGAAATATTGTTTATTTCAAAGCTTTGAAAATCTTTTGAGGATAGATTATTATTTATTTCTTTACCTCCAAAGTTTATATTTTCGTGCCAGTTATTTATATCATCCGGAGGATGAAAGGCAAAGATTATATTATCGCTTGACTTAAAAGTGTCAAACTCAAAATATCTTTCTCCTTTTTCATATAGCTCCCCAAGAGACTTTGCGTGATTTTCATACCATTTAGGATCTTTTGTCCTATGGTTGATTTTTTTTATTGCACCTTTTTTTAAAGAATTCTCAGTAATCATTTTTTCTCCCTTTAAATTTTTTACTTTCCTCCACCTTGCCATAAATATATTAGGTTGTCAAGACCATGATTTTTCTGTCATTGTGATTTTCTTTAATCTTTGTTATAATTAAACTATCTATTGACCATCTTTAGCTTTAGGGTGGTCATTATCTATGTAAAAATTAATATTATATAATCTTTATGAAAATGAAAATAACTTTTATCAGGCACGGGGAGTCTGTTTACAATCTTAAAAATTTTTGTAATTCTCGTCCGAATAATAAGGTGGTGATTACTCCTTTAGGTAAAAAACAAGCCGCTAAAGCAGCCAAGGAGTTAAGTCGCGAGCCTTTTCAAGCTATTTTTATTTCGCAACTAATTAGAACCAGACAAACGGCTGATATTATAAATCGTTTTCATAAATTACCTTTAATTGAAGATAAAAGATTAAATGATAGGGCTACTGGTTTTGAAGGTAAGCATGTTAATTATTTCTATCAGTGGCGTAGTTTGCAAAAAAGCCCCTTTAAGTCTGTTCCGCCAGGGGGAGAGTCATATGAGCAAATGAAAACCAGATTAAGGCTTTTTTTAAAAGACTTACGCACCAGTGGTCTAAGAAACGTTTTGGTTGTTACTCATCTGCCGATCATTAAGGCCGCCAGAGGCTATTTTTTGGAGCTTTCCAATACGGCCATGGATTCTTGGACAGAAAAACAGGTACCAAATTGCAGGATTATACAATTTAAATTCCCCAAGAGACTTAATAAAAAGTAAGATTACAAGTATATTAACTTAAAAATTTTTTAATTTAGGTTTTAATTATATTACCACTGTTGATAATTTCTCTTGACTTATTGCCCTAAAAGAGTATAATTAAAGGATTGTTTTTTGAATTGTTTTTTAAAAAGCCAAAAATAAAGGGAGAAAAAAATGGCAAACCTAAACGAAGACACAAAATGTGTCTATTGTTCAAATCGTATTCCTCAATACTCTGATATTCATGAGTATATGATGGTCATCTGTATTGATACTGATGTCTATTTATGCAGAAAATGTATTAATGACATCGGGATTAATGAAATATTTTCAAGAAAAGAAATATTTTTTGACAGAGATTTGAGATATCGTCTTAGTCAATATGGTATCAAAATTAAAAAGATGTCAAAAACATTGAGTAAAAGCAAGGCACATGTTATAAAACCCGTCTTCGAAAAAGCGCTTGAAGACGCAAGTTTTTTAACAAAATTAAAGGTAGTGGAAGAAAAAAAAGCCAAGACTAAGAAAAAAAGAGAAAAATTCTTTTTCATTCCTGCTGGGCTATTTTTCTCTACAACGGAAGTGGTAGAGTTTGCGTTGGAGGAAATAGAATTAAACGGACAATATGGAACTTGTGTTTCCAAACTTCATTCCTTTGAGAAAAGGAGGCAGATAGTAAGGGAACAAGTTTTCAAAGCCCCTCTCCAAAACTAAATTTAATTTAAGTGTTTAATTTTAGGCACCGTCTATTTCTATTGACAGTGCCTCTTTTATTATTCTTTTATAAATTACTCATTTCCTTGACAACCCATCCCTTATTTTGCTACTCTTAAGGTAAATAATTTAAAATATCCCTATGACAGATTATTCACCGGCTGTTGATCAGTTAATTACCCGCTTAATGAAAGAACAGGGTATTGATGACACTGATTCATCGGCTAAAGAAAAGTTTCGCGAGGAAACTATGGATAGGATTAATAATTATATCCTAAACAGAATTCCAGACGATCGTTTAATTGAATTTGAAACTCTACTCCAAGAAAATGTTCCAGACCGTATTTCCGCTTTTTTGGAAGAAGTTTTATCTGGTTCAGAGTCCGAGTTGGGCTGGACCGCTTAGTTTAATTATTATTTAACCCCTCCTATATGTTTGAAAAAATCAATAACCTGTTCGGCAATAATAAGCAAGAGCAGGGATCTTTTGAAAGAGAAGCTGTAACTGAAAGAATTCTTAATAAACACGGAAAAGAGCTTTTTTCCAATTTTGCTGAAATGGATAAAAAACGTCGGGAAGCAATGGACAGTATTTAGTTGCCGTAATCTTAAAGCCTTTTTGATTTTTAAACATTAGAAATATTAAAATAAATGCGCCAAACGGTTGGCGCATTTATTTTTATTAATTTGTTTATTTTATCTGATTCTTGCCTTTACTTATACTTCTCATTAAAACCCTCTGTTTTAAGTTCAATCTTTTTAAAGAGAGGCTCAGCTTCTTTGATCTTTATCATTTTAACGATATTTTGTAATTCTCCTTCTTTAGGCCATTGTCTTTTTTCTTCGGTTTCTAGGCTAAGCATTGTACTTAAAAGATCTGCGGTTTTAGGTATAAGAGGAGCTATTAGGATATTAAGGGTTACTACAGCGGTTAAGGCACCAACCAGGACTTTATCTGCAGCTTTTGGATCGGTTTTCCTAAGTTGCCAGGGGGCGGTATCGCTTAAATATTTATTGGCATAAGCAGAGAGTTCAAGTACTTTTTCCCCATAAGCTTTAAATTTGCAATTAATCATGAGTTGTTTAGCTTCAATAAGGGTTTGTTCACAAAGCTTAACTACTTTTTCATCGGCTTGGGTTTCTTTTAGATCAAGATCTTGGGCTAATTTAAGAGAACGGAAGATAAAATTACCGAGGTTGGCAATTAAAAGATTATTGGTTTTGGCGATAAAGTCATCCCAGTTAAAGTCACTGTCTTTGTTTTCAGGCATAATAAGACAAAGATAAAAGCGGATAAGATCAAGATCAAAGTCAAGTAGCATTTTCTTGGGGTCCAAAGTAACTCCAAAACTTTTGGAAAAAGCTTGGTCATTAAGAGTTAAAAATTGGTTAATGGCTGGCATATCTGGTAAGTGTAATTTTTCGTCATAACTATGGAGTTGTCCTGGCCAAAAAAGAGCATGGAAAACTAAATTATCTTTACCGGCAAAGTAGTAGTGCTTAGCTTCCTGGTCATACCAAAAATCTTTCCACTTTTCACTGTTTCCGGTTTCTTCTTCACTCCATTTAATGGAAGCAGATAAATAACCAATTACCGCTTCAAACCAAACATAGATTCTTTTATGATCTGTGCCCGCTATTCTCAGCTCTTTGGGTAGTCTGTCTTTTGGAATAGGTACGCCCCAGTCTAAATCTCTGGTAATAGCCCTTGGTTTAAGACCTTCATTAAGCCATTGAGCTGCTTCGTTATATACCCAATCTCTCCAGGGAGCTTTTTTATCTTTTAGATAATCTTTTAAAAAGTCATTAAGTTTAGGCCAGTTAAAGAAATAATGTTCGGTGGTTTTCATCCCAACAGGTTGTTTAGTCATTTTACTTACCGGATTAATTAATTCGCCTTGTGATAAAACAGAACCGCATTCATCGCATTGATCGCTTCTGGCTTCTTTGTCTCCGCATTTGGGGCATTCTCCTTCTACGTAACGGTCTGGTAAGAATCTGTTTTCGCTTTCCGAATAATATTGCTCTGAAGATTCGGTATAGATAAAACCCTTTTTAGCCAAAGTAATAAAAACATCTTGAACAACCCTAAGATGAACCGGGTTGTCTGTTTTAGTGTAAAGATCAAAACTAAGGTTAAGTTCTTTAAAAAGCGCTTCATGTTTGGGGTGATATTCATTAACCACTTCTTCGGGCGTCATGTTTCTTTTATCTGCTTCAATGGTAATGGGTGTGCCAAAACAGTCTGAACCAGAGACCATTAAGACCTCCGCACCTGTTAGGCGATAGAAACGAGCCAAAAAGTCGGCTGGCAGAAGATAACCCGCCAAGTGTCCAAAGTGGATATTACCGTTAACATAAGGCCAAGCCACCCCGATAAAAACCTTTTTAGGTAAAGAAGGTACAGAAGGTAAAGAATCTTCAGTTTGATTATTATTCATAATTATTATTTATTGCTTAAAAGTCATTAACCACACACTCTCTTATACTCTATATAACACTCTATTAACACCTTATCATATACTGTTTGATTTTAGCTTGTTTTTGGAAAAAATTCAAGATTAAGGGTTTTGGTTTTTTAGTTTAGTTTTTTTAAGTTTTTTAATTTTTAAAAAAGTATGATACAGTAAATTTATATGAATCATTCACCTTGGCTTAAACAGCTTAATTCGAAAAGAAAATATGTTCGTTTAACCGGTAAGGCTAGGGCCGAGGCGGTAATTGTTGGAGCCGGTATTGCCGGTATTACCACTGCTTATTATCTTTTAACCAAGACAGATAAGCAAGTTATTATTTTAGAAGCGGATCGTTTAGCTCATGGCGCTACCGGACATAACGCCGGACAAGTAACCAGTTATCTTGAAAGACCTTTTGTGCAGCTGGTGGAAGACTTTGGTCTTAAGTTGGCTTGTGAAGGAGTTGCTTCTATTGAACATGCCTGGAATTTACTTGAAGAAATACTTGAAGAAACTTCTTTGCCAGTACCTTTTTATCATTGTCATGGTTATGCCGGTTACAGTACCCTAGAACAACTTCTTTTACGACTTGATGAAGAGTCTTTAAGACGAAAAGGAGGTCTGGCGGCTCGTGAATGGTTAATTATTGATGACCCCGCTATATTATTACGTATCCCGGATGACCTTTTAGCTTTTTGCCGAATAGTATCACGCCAAGACATTAAAGATGTTTTGGAAACCGATTCAGACCTTTATATAGCTGCCAAAGCTTCTCGTAAGGGTTGTCTTAATAGCGCTTTGTTCTGTGAGCAACTGGTGTCTTGGTTTGATCATCATTACCCTAATCGTTTTGCGCTATTTGAAAAGACTCCAGTTAACTCGGTTGATTTATCTCATAATGAAGCTATTTGCCAAACAGACCAAGGAGAAGTTATCGCCGAACGTGTTATTTTATGCACCAACGGTTTTGAAAATATTAAACTTAAGAATCATGACGGGCTGGATATAGACGGACGTTTTCATGAAAAGCTTTATGGTACTATTGGGTATATGGCCGGTTATCATACAAAGGAGAATAGACCACCGGCGGCTTTAAGTTATTTTGAAGAAAAATCACAAGAGGCTCTTGATCCTTATATATATTTAACCAGGCGCCCAACTGATTACAAGGAGCCAGGAGCTCGGGGAGAGAATTTAGTTTGTCTCGGGGGACCGGAGGTAAGCTTGGGAGAAAAGACTTCTTATAACAGGCATGAACATGGTTATCCAGAATGGGCAGCTAAAGAAATTGATGAGTTTATGAAAAGAACCTATCGTAATTATCCTAAAGACATGGATTTTGATTACATCTGGCACGGTTTAATGGGTTATACGGTTAACGGAGTAAGACTAGTTGGCTTTGAGCCTTGTAATCATCGTTTGCTTTATAATTTAGGTTGTAACGGAGTGGGTATTTTACCCTCTATTTTTGGGGCAGAAAGAATCTCTAAATTAATCAAAGGAGAAGTTCTCCCAATCTCAATTTTTGATCCCCAGGATCAAAGATGTTTATTGCCGGAGACTTAGTAAATTAATTTTTAGATTGATCGTGTTATAATAAATAAACACCTCAGAACGTTGAGGTGTTTATTTTTTATTTTACCCTTCTCCGTTTTGTTGTCTCCATAGAGCCGCGTAAAGATTTTTTTCTTGTAGTAGAGATTCATGATTACCGGCTTCGGCTAAATGACCTTTTTCAAGAACATAGATTCTATCTGAGTGTAGGATAGTGGAAAGCCTATGGGCTATTTGGATAATAATTAAATCAGGTCTGGCTTTGGCAATATCTTTAATGGTATCTATAATCGCTTGCTCTGTTATACTATCTAAGCTGGAAGTAGCTTCATCAAAGATTATTAGGCTAGGTTGTCTTAAAAGAGCTCTGGCAATGGCTAGGCGTTGTTTTTCTCCACCAGAGATCTTTAGCCCACCCTCACCGATACGGGTTTCAAGACCTTTGTCTCCACGTTCTGTTAGACTCATGGCGGAGGCTTGCTTTAAGGCAGCTAGACACTCTTGGTCTGAGGCTTCTGGGTTAACAAAGAGAAGGTTTTCTTTAATGGTGCCGGCAAAAAGTTGGGTGTCTTGTGAAACATAGCTAATCTTTTGTTTAAAAGATTCAAGCTTAATCGTTTGCATATCCAGGCCATTAATCATAATTTGCCCGCTACTGGGGTTATACAGACCCAAAAGGAGCTTAATTAAGCTTGTCTTCCCAGCACCTGATGGACCCACAAAAGAGATATTTTGGCCGGAGTTAATGGATAGGGAAATATCTGATAAAGCTTCTTCTTTGGCGGAGCTATATGAAAAACCGACATTTTTAAACTCCAAAGAGGAAATTTTATCTATCTCTTTATCTCTACCCTCGGTCTTTTCTGGCTCCATTTTTAAGATCTCATCTAAGACTTCGTTACTGGCTTTAGCTTCTTGATATTGCGAGGCTACGTTACTTAATTCATATAGGGGGTTAAAGATAAAGAAAGAGTAGAAGAGTAAGCTAAAGAATTGTCCTAAGCTGATAGACTCGGTAAACATCAGCCAAAGCATTAAAAAGAGTAGGCCGCTACGGCAAAGATTAATCAAACTACCCTGGATAAAGCTTAAGGTACGAACCAGTTTTATCTTTTTTAACTCCAACTCAAGAATCTCTAAATTAACTTTATTAAGTCTCTCGGTTTCTTGGTTCTCTAAGCCTAAACTTTTAACTAACTCCACGTTACGCAGAGTCTCAGTGGTGGAACCCGCTAAAGCGCCCATGTGTGAAACAATGGCTTGTTGGGCGGCTTTGATCTTTTTACTGATCAAAAAAGTTAAGCTACCCAAAGAGGGAAGTAGTAAAAAGAAAGCCAGAAAAATCGCCCAATGGACAATGGCGGAGTAAATAAGTACAAAGATTAATCCCACCATGGCTACAAAGACAATATTTATTGCCCCAGTAATAATCGCCTGATTATCTAATCTGGCTTTTTGTATTTTTTGCAGAATCTCTCCGGATTTTTGATCCTCAAAGACAAAGTATGGCAGTCCAAGAGAATGTTTAATGGCTCTAGCATACAAAGAGGTACCAATATGTTGGGTAACAAAACTTACGTAATAGTCCTGGAAGTTTTTGGCAATACGAGAAATTAAGGCTATAATGACAGAAGCTAAGAGTAAGAGCATTACGCCTTGTAAGAATTCAGCTCGGGATAGCTCGCCCACTCGGGTAGCGTAATTATCTATTAAGAGACGAAAGATTTGCGGATCCAATAAAGAAAATACCTGGTTGATGGTAGCTAAACCAAGAATCAGGACTAATTTCTTTTTATGCATCTTAAGGTAATTAAAGGTTAGTTTCATATAATAGTTGATGTAAAAATATTAAGAAAATAATAAAATTAAATGTTTAACAGGGTTTTTTATTAAACTTTTTTTATTAAATTTCGGATGAGGTAAATATAGGCTAAACCAGGATGTTTGTCCAGTATTTTTGTTCATCTGTTCATATATGGAAAATTGATATACTTTATGATATAATGATAATATGTAAAAGTTATTATTATATAAGGCTTAATCAGTTATCTTATGAAAATATTATCAATTAAAGCCCGAGAGATTTTGGATAGCCGAGGTTATCCCACAGTGGAAGCTGAGGTTATTTTGGAGAATGGTTTAAAGGCTAAGGCCTCGGTACCTTCCGGTGCCTCTACCGGTACCTATGAAGCCCTGGAGCTACGAGATGGTCGCCTTGAACGTTTTGCCGGCAGAGGCATCTTGAAGGCTATTAAGAACCTAGAAGGCCCAATAGCCCAAGCTCTTGCGGGCATGTCGGTCTTTGAACAGGAGAATCTGGATCAGGCTATGCTTGAATTAGACGGTACGGATAATAAAGAGAAATTGGGAGCTAACGCAATTTTAGCTGTCTCTTTAGCCTGTGCCAGAGCTGCTTCTTTAGCTAGACAACAACCTCTTTATCTTTATCTTTCTGAGCTTGCCGGACAAAGAGTAAAAAGAGAAGTTGAAATTATTCCCTTAATGAATGTTTTAAACGGTGGAGCTCATGCCGGTTGGACGACAGATATCCAAGAATATATGTTGGTGCCAAAGGGAGCAAAAACTTTTGCGGAAAAACTTCGTTCAGGAGTTGAAATCTATTATGCCTTAAAAGAAATTATTAAAGAAAACGGTTATGGCACTAACCTCGGGGATGAAGGTGGTTTTGCGCCAGAAGTTAAAGACAATGAAGAGCCTTTTAAGATGATATTATCTGCCATTGAAAAAGCTGGTTATAAGGCTGGGGAGGAAGTTAGTTTAGCTATTGATGCCGCTGCTTCAGAGTGGCATCGTAATGGACAGTATCATCTTAACAAGCAGGGGATAATGGACGCTGGTCGTTTAATGGATTGGTATGGTGATTTAATTAAAAAGTACCCGCTTATTTCTTTGGAAGATCCTTTTGGCGAAGACGATTGGAGCGCCTGGACTGAGTTTATGGAAAAAGTTAAAGATAAGGTTATGGTTGTTGGGGACGATCTTTATGTTACCAATGTTTCAAGAATTGAAAGAGGTTTGCAAGCCAAGGCCACTTCGGCGGTTTTAATTAAACCTAACCAAATAGGCACAGTAACTGAAACTCTTAAGGCTATAGCCCTTGCCAGACAAAGCGGACAAAAGATAGTTATTTCTCATCGTAGTGGAGAAACCAATGATGACTATATTGCCGACTTGGCGGTAGCTGTTCAGGCGGACTACCTTAAAGCCGGTGCTCCAGCCAGGGGAGAAAGAGTAGCTAAATATAACCGGTTGATGGAGATAGAAGAAGAGTTGGCTGAATAGGAATATATTATATAAGCACCTTAGTAAGAATATTAGTTATAATTATATTTTTAGCTAAGTTCTAGTCTAGATTTAACTTAGTAAAATCAATGTCATAAACCCGCCAAGCGCTTGGCGGGTTTATTGTTTTAAGACTTTAAGATACTTAAATTTTATTGATTTTTTTAAATATCCAAATTCTCCACCTTTTGGGCGTGAGTTTGGATAAAGTGTTTACGAGGAGCTACATCGCCACCCATTAAGGTTTCAAAAATTTCATTGGCCTTAACTCCGTCTTCAATGGTTACCACCTTAGTTAATCTAGTTTTTGGATCCATCGTAGTCTCCCAAAGCTGTCCCGGGTTCATTTCTCCAAGACCCTTATAGCGCTGGATACCAATCTTTTTAACAGTTGGAGTTTCTTTACCCTTTCCTTTACCTTTTGTTGTATCTTTTTCTTGAGCTTCTTCACCTTCTTCTGTTTTTTCCTCATCTTCTTTTTCTTTATCGCCATCATTATCTTCAGTATTTCCTTCAATCTCTTCAATGTTTTCTACAACTTCACCGCCCATTTCGGTTATAATGGAATTCTTTTCTTCATCAGAATAGGCATAGCGGATATTTGAGCCTTGTTTAAGTTGGTATAAAGGCGGTTGGGCGATATAAAGATGTCCGGCCATAATTAGATCATGAAAATGCCTAAAGAAGAGAGTTAACAATAGGGTACGAATATGGGCTCCGTCTACGTCGGCGTCGGTCATGATAATAATACGGTGATAGCGTAGCTTGGTAATATCAAACTGTTCTTGGATATTAGTACCTAAAGCGATAACCAAATTTTTTATTTCATTATTAGCTAACATTTTATCTAACCTAGCCCTTTCCACGTTAAGAATTTTACCACGCAATGGCAAAATTGCTTGGAAACTTCTATCTCGGCCTTGTTTAGCACTACCGCCGGCCGAGTCTCCCTCTACTATATATAGTTCGGAGTCTTCGGGATTACGACTTGAACAATCTGCTAGTTTACCGGGCAGAGTCATACCCTCCAAAGCACCTTTTCTTAAAATAGAAGCTCTGGCTGTGCGGGCGGCCATGCGGGCTTGGGCTGAGAGAAAACATTTAGCAATAATAGCTTCAGCTTCTTTAGGGTTTTCTTCCAAAAAGGTAGCTAAGGCTTCGCTCACCACTTGCTCAACATAGGTTTTCATTTCTGCGTTACCTAATTTGTCTTTAGTTTGTCCTTCAAATTGCGGATTAGGTAGTTTAACACTAATTACGGCGGTTAAACCTTCACGTACGTCCTCACCAGTTAGGTTCTCATCTTTTTCTTTTAAGAGATTTTTAGAGCGAGCATAGTTGTTCAGGGTACGAGTTAGGGCACCTCTAAAACCGATCAAATGTGAACCGCCACCTGGGTTGATAATATTATTGGCAAAAGTCAGAACATTTTCATTAAAGCCGTCATTATATTGCAGGGCTGTTTCTACTCGGCTATCATTAATGACTTTATCTACATAAAAAATAGTTTCATTTTTAACGCTATAGTTTCTATGCATAGAACGGATATAGGTTTGGATACCGCTTTCAAAATGAAAGGTGTGTTCTTTGGGGGTATGATCTTTACGATTATCATAAAGGCGAATGGTAATACCCTTGTTAAGATAAGCTTGTTGTCTTAGGCGATCCATAATTTTACCCCAATTATATTCAAGGTCTTCAAATATCTCGGAATCAGCCTGAAAGGTAATAGCTGTGCCGTTCTTTTTGGTTTTACCAACAGGCGCTACTTTTTTAACAGGTATACCTCTTTTATATTCTTGAACCCAAATTTGTCCGTCTTTATATACCTCGGCTTTAAGATAAGAGCTTAAGGCGTTAACTACGCTAGCTCCTACGCCATGTAAACCCCCTGAGACTTTATAGCCTCCACCACCGAATTTACCACCAGCGTGTAGAGTGGTCATAATGGTCTCTAAAGCAGAGACCTTGGTGGCCTTATGAATATCTACAGGAATACCTCGTCCGTTGTCGTTCACCCTTACCATATTGTCTGGCAAAAGCTCAACGGTTATTTCGCTAGCGTGTCCAGCCATGGCTTCGTCGATACCATTATCAACGATTTCCCAAATCAAATGGTGCAGTCCACTTGAAGAAGTGGAACCAATATACATACCCGGTCTTTTACGAACCGGATCAAGACCTTCCAAAACGGTAATGGAAGTGGCGTCATAAGCTTGAGGATTTTTCTTAGGAGTTTTGGCCATAGGAAATTTATTTGGTTAATTATTTTTTCTTTATTTTTCTTTAACACTAGATGAGATAAAATTTAATCTAAGATTTAATGATTAAACTCTTTTGGCGAAAAATAAAGGAGGCGGCAGAAAGCTTAAGCCTCAGCTTTATTTTAGCAAAGATTTTTGCTTTAAGCAAGCTTTTAAGTAGCCTTGTATGGCTCTTTTTAAGAGCTTTTTACTTGCTCCAATCGGCCTATTGTGGTATATTGGAGGTATGTTTATAGAGAAAAAAACCGAACATGAACTTCGTCCGGAAGGGGGACTGCCTTCTTATTCGGCCAAAGATCCTTGGTACGGTAAGAGAAAGAAAATTCTAATTTTTGGTATAGCTATTTTGGCTGTCATGCTAATGGCTGGTTTTTGGTTAATGGCTTTAATGAAAAACGACTCGGAAGATCTTTTACCGAGTGATGCTGAAGAGCAGGGTGTTTTACCCGGCACCCTTGAGCCTTCTGAAGACTCCCAAAATAATAATGGGCAGGGTAATTCAGATATTAAAGCTGAAAGTATTTTATTTGGAGATTATTACGAGCCTTTTGATGAACCGCTTGAGCTTAACTTAAATCCAGTAGAATTACCGCTTAATGTTAAGACTGATGTGGCTAATTATCATGAAGTAGCTAGACGGATTAATCTTGATCCAGTGATTGATAACCTTAATAGGGACGGTTTTGCGGTTTTGGATAATCAATTACCAGGTGATGATTTTTTTGCGCTATACAGGGAATTAGGTTCTCGTTCTTTACCTTATCTTATTACTTCTGACTTCTTAGTTTATTACCATCAAAATGTTTTAAAAAATACCTATAAACAAGTGGAAGCTTTTTTCTTTTATGAAACCCTTTGGTCTTTTAATAAAACCTTATTTGATCAAGCTAATGCTCGTTATCTGGCTCGTTTAAATCAGGTTGGACAAGTTAATGATCCGCTTTTAGAAGCTGCTAGACTGGAAGCCGCTTATTTTGCCACTGCTTTATCTGTGCTATCTCCCAAGGAAGGACAAATTAATCCCAATGAAGACCTTAATGATAATCGGACTTTTCGTCCCAGCGAAGTTCGTCGTTTTACTTTTGAGATTCCGGCTTATTTGGAAGGCGATGTTAGACAGGAATTGTCTTTAATCGCTTCTGCTTCTTCTTCTGAAAAATCTCCGGTTTTACTTTACCAAAGAAATTATCGTGATTTTATTGTTCCTCCTCAGTATTCGTCTAATGCTAAATTACGTAATGCCTATTTGGCTATTCGTTGGCAAGCTTCTTTGTTCCCAATGTTTTATCAAGATGAAGATTGCAGTGAGTGTCTTTTAGATAGAGATGATTGGGTGATTAATCAGACGGCGGCTTATTTGCTTTCGGCTGATATTGCATCCGACCAATTTTTAAAAAACGAGTGGGCCAAGATTTACAAGGTAGTGGCTTGGTTTGGTGGACTGCGTAGTGATTTGACTTATTTGCATTATGAAGAAGCTCGCCATAAACTTTTTCCAGAAGAAACACCAGAGGATATTTTTGCTGAAGATGTTTTTTCCAAACTACTCTCTTTAAGAGAAGAGCTTAAAGCTAAACAATTTGGCCGGGCTGAAGGCTCTTTATCCCGAAGTGGAGTTGATCAGTTGGGTATGCGTCTTTTACAAAGCGCTTATTGGCCGAGTGAATATCTTTTTAGTCGCTTAACTTTTGCTGAAGTAGGCGAACATTTAACCACTGACCCTAGTAAAGCTAATTTTTTAACGGCCTGTCGGTTAGCAGAATCACTTTTTCGTTGTCGCGGTATAGGTTATGATTTACTAGCCTTAGTGGCTGAGAAAGATTTGGAGAGCGCTTGGTTAAAAGACAATATGTCTTATCGTTTATATTCTCAAAGACAAAATGAGCTTAAAAATGAACTTTCTTTGTTTAATAAATATAGTTGGTATGGTAATAATTTTTGGACAACCCTTTCTTTGGCTGGTTCATTAGTTAATGGAGAAGAGCTTTTCCCTTACCAAAAAAATATTCGCTGGCATGAAAGATTAGCTTCTAGCGCCTTAGCTTCCTTATCTAACCTTGCCTCTTCGGCCGATCTTTGGCAAGTAGATAGAGAAGCTGTGGGTGGATTGGAGATTGTCGGAGGTCAAGATGATTGGCTTTATGTTGAGACTAATCTTGATTTTATAGAAGAGCTGGCGGCTACCACTAAGATGGTTCATCGGGCGTTGGTTGATCTTGGGGTAGTTAGGGAAAATGATCCCGAACTTAGTGAGCTTTATAATCAATTAATGACAGTTAGAAGAGTGGCCAGGGCACAGATGAGCGGTGAAGAGCCTGAGGTCGGAGATTTACAGGCCTTAGCTGATTTGGTTAGCAAGTATAGAGTAACGGAAAGTCGCAGTGGTTTAGTTAAACAAGAATTTATTAATCCTTCGGATAGTAGTGTGCATGTTGTTAACCAAAATATAAAACCCTTGCGCCTGCTTTTATCTTTGCATAAAAGGGATGATAGAATAATTTTAAATGTCGGGCCAATTTTCTCTTATAGAGAAATAGTGCCTTAGAGTTTTAATTATTTGATTTAATTTATGAGTTTTAATAAATCATCAATTAGGGAGTCTCCTGAAAAAAAGCAAGATTCTGACCATTCTTTAGGTAGTGAGGTTTCGGATAGACAGCTTAATTTCAGTCTATGGTTTATCCGTCATCAAGCTCGCTTATGGATGGGAGTTTTAGTTATTTTATTAGTCGTTGGAGCTTCTACTTTGGGTTATTCTTTATTTAAATTCGGTCATTATCTTATTTTTGGGCTAGGAGAAGATCAGCGCTTACAATTTGAGTTGTCTTCTTCTCCTAATCCATCGTTTGATAGACAAAATTTTTTTGATAACTTTTATTATTCTCCGGTAACAGTAATTGCCTTTGATTCAGAAAAATCTGATCTGGTGGCCTCAGTCGGTAATGAAAACAGTCGCTCGGTGGCTCGTTTTAATTATCGTTTTGAATATAACGGAGAAAGATTAGATGGAGGAGAGAGCTTTGTCTTACCAGGAGAAACAAAATATTTAATTTCCCTAGCTCAGCCCCTTAGTAGCTTGGCGGGAGTTGAGTTGATTATTGAAGATCTTCGTTTTCAAAATTTAAGCCCAAGACTTATTCCTGATTGGCAACAATATCGTCTTGACAGACTTGATTTTTTAATTGAAAAACCAACTTTTGTACCTGGTTCGGCTAATCCTTTATCTGAAAGAGTTAATTTAAGCGAGGTTCGTTTTAATATCAGTAACCAAACAGCTTACGGTTATCGCAATGTACCTTTATTGATAGTTTTAAAAAGGCAAGGTGAAACAGTGGGGGTTAACAGGCATTATTTAAGTGATTTTTATTCCGGGCAATCAAGAGCTGTTACTTTGGTTTGGCCAGGTAGACTTACGGCAGTTGATCAGATTGAGGTTTTGCCTGATCTTGATATTTTTGATGAGAATGTTTATTTGCGTTATTTTGCCCGTTAAATATGCGACGTTTACTACTTTTTTTTCGTAAGATAGATTGGCTCTTTATCGGGCCGATTGTTATATTGATCAGTTTCGGTTTATCTGAGATTTACAGCATGGGCCTGGGACAAGGACAGGGTTCTTTTATTGAAAGACAGTTAATCTTTGCCGGTTTTGGTTTACTGGTATTTTTTATTTTGGCTGGTTTGGATTATCATCATGTTTCTTCTTATCATGGTTATCTTTATCTGGGAGCGCTTTTTCTTTTACTAGCGGTTTTATTTTTTGGGCAGACAATTAGCGGAACTAAGGGTTGGTTTGGTTTTTTCGGTTTAGGAATCCAGCCAGTGGAGTTTGCCAAACTGGCTTTATTGATTTTCTTGGCTCGTTATTTTTCTAAAGTTTCTCCAAACAACAGACCGCTTAAGCATTTATTTATTACCGGTGGAGCTGCGGCTTCTTTGATTTTTCTGGTTCTTTTACAGCCTGATTTTGGTTCAGCCATGGTTTTATTCTTCCTGTGGTTTTTGATGATTATAGCGGCTGGTTTTAAATTTAAATACATTTTAAGTCTTATTTTAATCGGACTTTTGCTTTTTAGCATAGCTTGGCAGTTTTCTTTTAAAGATTATCAGAAACAAAGAGTTATGACTTTTTTAAGCCCAGCTTCCTCTTCGGCTGATTATAATGTTAGGCAAGCAATTATTGCGGTGGGTGCCGGTGGTCTTTATGGCAGGGGACTGGGTTTTGGTTCACAGTCTCAGTTACGTTTCTTACCAGAGGCTAATACTGACTTTATTTTTGCGGTTATTGCCGAAGAATTGGGCTTTATTGGAGTGTTAGTGGTTTTAGCTTGTTTTGGCCTTATTTTCTATCGTTTAGCTTCATCTGTTCCTAGAATACGTAGTTATTTCGGCTCTTTGGTAATTGTTGGTGGGGCTGGCTTGATTTTTTTACAAATGTTTGTTAATATAGGCATGAACATGGGAATTTTGCCAGTGGTTGGTTTACCCCTGCCGTTTGTCAGCTACGGAGGCAGTTCCTTGATTACTGGTTTGGCTATGGCCGGCATTATGCAAAGTATCATGATGCGAGCCACCACCAAACGCTAGGGCTTTGTCCCTTATTTTATTTATTAGAAAAATATATATGTCAGAGGCTATTGTTTTATCCGCCGAATTAAGAAAAGAGCGGGTTACTGATAAGAAAGATTTTATTCCGGCCGTAGTCTACGGTTCAGGTATGGAAAATACTTCTTTAGTTCTTAAGAGAAATGATTTTGAAAAAGTTTTTGCCCAAAGTGGAGAATCCGGACTTTTATCTTTGCAGATAGAAGGTGGTAAAACCGTACCGGTGATTGTTAAAGATTTTCAAGCTGATCCGGTTAAGCACCGTATTATGCATGTGGACTTTTTCATGGTTAACATGAAAGAAAAAGTTATAGCTGAAGTAAATTTGGATTTTGTTGGAGAAGCACCAGCCGCCAAAACTTATGGAGGTATTGTGATTAAAAGTCGCGATACGGTGGAAATTGAATGTTTACCAAATGATTTAATGCAGAAAATGGAAGTTGATTTATCTGTTTTGGAAAATCTTGGAGATGCCATTTATCTTAAAGATCTTAAGTTACCAGACGGAGTTAATATTATTGGTGAAGCTGAGGAGGTTATTGCTAACGTTGTAGAGCCTCGTAAGATTGTTGAAACAGCTGAGGTTACGGAAACTACTACATCTGAGAAAGAAGAGAAAGAGGAAGGTGATAAAAAAGAGGAAGAGACTAAGGAATAACAAGATAATAAGACAGTGTTGTATAATAAAAAACCCGCTTTAGCGGGTTTTTTGTTTAAAACTCTATTTTTACCAATCTAATTTTTCCAGCCAGATCTTTTTTCCATTCTATCTTTTTAGAGCCTTCTTCTTTGGCTATTTTAATAAGAGGATTTTTTTGTCTGGGATTTATTTCACATAAGACAATAATCTTCTGATTATTTTCTTCTTTATTCTTTTTAATTATTTTAACTTTTTTTGGCTCTTTTAACTTTTTAAATTCTTTAAAATCTTTAAGCTCTTTGATCTCTTTAAAGAGTCGGCGGTAAATATCCAATCCATTGTAACCTCCGTCCAGGGCAATTACCGGCTCTTTTTTAATACTTGGCTCTTTGGCTATTTCTTTGGGCGTTAGGTAAGGCAAGTTAGCGGTAATAATGAGATTTTTTTGCAATAAACTTTTTGGTAGTTTTTTTAAAAGATCACTTTTTATGAAGGTGATATTTTTTACTTTGTTTAATTTGGCGTTTTTTTTGGCAACAGACAAAGCCTTAGTTGAGATATCTAAAGCAAGGGTTGTTATTTTAGCGTATTTACAAAGCGATATAGCCAGGCAACCAGAGCCAGTGCCTATGTCAATTAAGTATAAGGGGTGTTTTGGTTGTTCTTTTTTTAGGTTTTTAATTTCTTGCCAAGCTTCTTCTACTAACAATTCACTCTCCGGACGGGGAACTAGAACGTTAGAGTTAACTAAAAATTTCAGCCCATAGAATTCTTTTTCTCCGCTTAAATAAGCTAAGGGAGTATGCTCTTTTCTTTTTTTAACTAATTTAAAAAAAGATTGTAGCTGCCTTGCGCTTATTCTTTTTTCGGGATAAGAGATAATTTTTATTCTGTTTGTTTTAAGAGTTAAGGCCATTAACAACTCGGCTTCCCAAAAGGGTTTTTCCAGCCCGGCATTTTTAAGGTCTAGGGAAGCTTTCTGGAGAGCTTCTTTAACAGTTAGGGCTATGGAGAATTTTTTAAGCCTTGGCATTGCTTTGATCAAAATATTCTCTAAGCGAGATAATGATATCATCTAAATTTCCCTCTAAAAGCGAGTTAATGGAGTGCCAGCTTTGTTTAATGCGATGATCGGTGATACGGTCTTGGGGGAAGTTATAGGTGCGGATTTTATCGCTTCTGTCGCCTGAACCGACTTGTTCTTTACGAGAGGCGGATTCTTCGGCTCTTTTTTTATCTTCAGCTTGTTGTAGTAACCTTGAACGAAGAACCTGCATGGCTTTTTCCTTATTTTGGTGTTGGGATTTTTGGTCTTGGCAAGAAACTATTAGGCCGGTGGGGATATGTAATATTCGGATAGCCGAATAAGTGGTATTAACGCTTTGCCCCCCTGGTCCTGAAGAACAAAAAGTATCTATGCGGATATCGCTTGCTTTAATTTCAATATCCACTTCTTCAGCTTCCGGGAGTACCGCGACGGTAACGGTGGAGGTGTGTACTCGGCCAGCCTTTTCGGTTTCCGGAACTCTTTGGACGCGGTGGGTGCCACCTTCGTATTTAAGTCTTCCATAGACGCCGGAGCCTTCTACCGAGAAAATAATTTCTTTATAACCCCCTAAACCTATTTGGCTGGAATCTAAAATATCTACTTTCCAGTTTTGTTTTTCAGCATATCTTGAGTACATACGAAAAAGTTCAGCCGCAAAGAGAGCAGATTCATCACCACCTGTACCGGCCCTAATTTCCATAATGGCGCTTTTTTTATCCAAAGGGTTAGCTGGAAAGAGTTCTTCTTTAATTTCGGTCTTTAAGCGATTAATATCTTTTTCTAGCTCAAGATTTTCTTTTTCGGCCATTAAGCCAAGCTCTTCGTCTTGGCCTTCTTTAATCATTAGTTGGTTAGCTGCTAAATCTTTTTCCGCTTTTTGGAGTTTATCAATAAGGTTAATGGCATACTTAAGAGAAGCGTGCTTTTTGGCCGCTGCGTTAAGCTTAGAACGATCTGCCTGAACTTCGGGCTTAATCATTTCCTCTTCAAGCTCTTTAAGTTGTTGTTTAATCTCTTCGTACATAATGGTTATATTATAGCAGTAAAAACAAAAACCCGACACCTTTTAGTTCGGCGACCTAAAGTCGCCCAACAGGATGTCGGGTTTTAGAAAAGCTACTTTTTGTCCTTAGTGTCCGTGTTTTCAGCTTTAGTCGCTTTAACGGCTTTAGCTTTGGTATCAGGAGACTTTTTAACGGCCTTGGCAGCCCGTTTAGCGGTTTTACCGCGGACGGATTTAAGATCAGACTTGGCCTTAACCTTAGCTTCAAATTTTTCAACACGACGAGCCGTATCAACAAATTTTTGTTTACCAGTATAAAAAGGGTGGCAACTTGAACAAAGTTCAACTTGCAGTTCCGGCATGGTTGAACCAGCCATAACAACAGCTCCGCAAGCACAGGTAATCTTAACTTCCGGATGATAAGTTGGATGAATGTCTTGTTTCATAAAGAAAATCACAATAATAATAACTTAGTTGATTTTATCATAAGAGGGTGGGGATGTCAATAGTTTGTATTAGTCCAGGTAATCTTCGCGATTCATTTTTATTTTTCTTGTATAATACTTTTAAATTGTTTAATTATTATGTCCTCGCCCTTTTTGTTAACAATTTTTAGGGCCTTTTGATAATCAGGGTGCTTGGGATTTAATAAAGATTTAGATTTTTCCTTAGATAGTATTTCCGGCAAAATAACTTTAAGTAAGGCATAAACTATTATATGATTCTGGGTTAGCCTACTTTCTTCTTTATATTCTTTTCTTATAGTCTTCCAGTATTTTTCTATATTTTTATTATTTTCTTTGTCCGCTACAAATCTATGAATAATTTCATGAATGATTATTTCAATGAATTCATCATCACTTAATTTTTTACCATTCTTTTTGGTGGTTGATATTATTAAAGGGTATGACATTGCGTTAAGTCCTCCACCAAAAACACAGGCCTCAAGATCTCTTGGAATATTTATACCAGTATTTTTTATTACTAGTTTAAAGATTTTGTTGTTTTTATTATTTTTATTCCAGAGTTTTTCCCAGTTTTTTATTTTATTCTTAACCTCTTTAATTGAAGGATATTTTGTTAGTTTTTTATCAGCAAAAAGTTGTCGCCTTTCTTGGTCTAAGGGATAAGCGTATTTAAAGTATAGTTTTGGTATTTTCATATTAGTAGTATCTTGAGGAAGACTTGAGTTTTATCTGCTTTTAAATATAATAATATATAATAATAAAAAATAATGTAATTGTCAAAGAATTTTCAGTCTAAATGTTATAAAGTCAGTAATAATTAAAAAATAAAAAACAGACCCAGGGGTCTGTTATGAATATCTTAAGGTTAACTTTTTAAACTCTCAATTCTCTGGATTTTCATTTCCTCCAAGGATATTAAATATCTTTGGAGCTCTTTTTCAAGTTTAATTAATTTTTTTCCCGTAAATTCTTTTAAGGCTTCGATCCCTCCGTGGTAATATTCTCTTTCCAGTTGATCTATATGAAGTTGGGGAATCCTGGCGTAGTCTTCCTTCATTTTGTTAAAACTATCATCAATTTTTTTCACCTTATTCATTAGATGTTCATTATTTTGGTTTTTGTAAAAATCTTTTAATTCTTGTAGTTTTTCTTTAAGTTCTTTTTTTCTTTGATCTTCCAATGTTGGAAAAATCTTAAGATTTGAATCTGTCATTTTTCTATTTTTAAGGTTTTAGTGCCTCGGGAGAGACTCGAACTCTCATGGATTGCTCCGTACGATTTTGAGTCGTATGCGTATACCAATTCCGCCACCGAGGCTTATTGTCTTTAACTTTAATCTTTATCCGCTCCTCAACATAATAATAAAAAATATCGTAATTGTCAAAGGGTGTTTTTTGCGGTATAATATTAACCTATGGGTTTAATTATTTCCATTGTTAATCAGAAAGGGGGAGTGGGTAAGACCACTACCGCCGTTAACCTGGCCGCTTATTTGGCTCAGGCGGGTAAACATGTGCTTTTGGTGGATATTGATCCCCAGGCTAATGCTACTTCTGGTATTGGTATTGATCACAAGAACCTGGAAGCTGGTGTTTATGAAGCTTTAATAGGTTTAACGGATATTTCTTCGGTTTTAAAAAGAACTTCGCATGATCGTTTAAGTATTGCACCAGCTACTATGGCTTTAGCCGGAGCCGGCATAGAACTTATTCAGGTAGATAATCGCGAACATCGTCTTTTTGATATCCTTAGTTTTGTACGTAATGATTTTGATTATATTATCATTGATGGTCCACCCTCTTTGGGACTTTTAACAGTTAATAGCTTAGTAGCGGCTGATCAGATACTGATTCCGGTACAAAGCGAATATTACGCTTTAGAAGGACTTGGACAATTACTTAATACTATTAGTCTTGTTCAAAACAATCTTAAACCAGAGTTGGGTATTATGGGGGCGGTAGTTACCATGTATGATAAGCGTACTCGTTTATCTGATGCTGTTTTAAATGAACTTTACCAGTACTTTCCGAACCGTATTTTTAGAAGTGTTATCCCTCGGTCTGTTAAATTAGCTGAATCTCCCAGTTACGGTAAATCTATTTTACATTATGATCCACAAAGCAAGGGTGGAAGAGCTTATGAAAAACTAGCAGCTGAGATTATCCATGTAACTTCTTCTCGTTATTATTAAGTATTTTTAAGCTTAAGGTGTTTTATAGACCCTTCTTGTTGGTTATGTTATAATTTTAGGTATTAAGTTATCTTTTAATTCTTTTCTTTTTAATTTAATTTTTCTTTATTCATTAACTCTAAACCCTATGACTTCTTCAGGACTTGGTCGCGGTCTTGGCTCTCTTATTCCCAATAAGCAAGACCCGCAACCCATTAATAATCTTCAGGCTGATCTACCGGCTAATGGGAATATTAATAAAGCACCTCTTGATTTAATTAAAACCAATCCTCGTCAACCTAGGAGTAGTTTTAATGAAGCTAATCTTGAGGAGTTGGTTTCTTCAATTAAAGAATATGGTATTATCCAACCTTTAGTGGTTAATAAGACGGCGGAGGGTTATGAGTTAATTGCTGGTGAAAGAAGATTGCGGGCGGCTAAGTTAGCCGGACTTAGAGAAGTGCCGATTGTGGTAAGGGAAGCAGGGGAACAAAAGAAATTAGAACTGGCTTTAATTGAGAACATCCAAAGACAAGACCTTAATCCAGTAGAACTAGCTATTGCTTATAAACAATTAGCTGATGAATTTAGTCTTAGTCAAGAACAGTTAGCTAAACGCCTTGGTAAGTCTCGTCCGGCAGTGGCTAATACTCTGAGAATTCTTAATTTGCCCGGTGAAATACAACTCGCTTTGGTTAACGGAGAAATTACCGAAGGTCATGCTAAAATTTTAGTTGGACTTGATTCTGAGGAAAAACAGTTTGAACTTTTTAGAAGAATTAAGGCTCGCAGATTAAAAGTAGATGAAACTATTCTTGAATCTAGACGTATGGGTGGTACTAAACAGGCGAGGGTGATGATTAATCGCGAGGATCAAGATAAGGAGTTGGTTTTAAGTCATTTTTTTGGCACTAAGGCAACGATCAGACGAGGCAGAAGAGGCGGACAGGTTATTGTGAATTTTTATAATGAAGAAGAGCTTGATGGTCTTCTTGATAAATTAAATTAATATAATTAAATTAAACATATGGATTATCATGAAAATCCTTCAAAGTGGGGAGTGATTACCGTAACTTCCCTAATAACGCTAGTTGTTGTCCTAATCGTTGCCTATGGTTTTGGTTTGGGTTTTAATCAAAGAGTGGTTTCACCGACCATTGATCCTTCAGCTATAAATTCCACTTTGCCGGATTATGAATTACCAGAGAGAGAAGTAGGAGAAGTATCTAAAGATGAAAAAGATAAGAAAATGAAAGAAATTAATCAACAAGGTTCTTCTGAAAAAATTCTTTTTACGGATGACTCAGCAAGTTACACCCTTTATTATCCAAAAAATATAACCCTAAACAGTCTTGATGAGAATGTTTTAAGATTAAACCCCTTAAGTGAATCTATTGGTTTAATGAATGAAGCTTTTGCTCAGACGGCTAGACAAAATAAGGAAAAATTAAGCCAAGGACTATTGGGTAGTGCTACTTGGGCGGTTAAGGGTTCTCACAAATTGGTTCGTTTAAATAATGGTCAATATGCTCAGCGCTATATTTCTTTTTCCGCTTTTGATGTTTGCTCTGTTCAGTTTAGGGCGGTTTTAGAGTTTTATGATAATTTTGAACAAAGGGTAATGATTAGTCTTGAAGGACCCAGTAGCCTAAAGTCTTATTTGTCCGATTACTTCACAACCGGCAGTTGCGGTGCTAATTTCAGCCATTGGATTCATGATAATCTACCAAGTCTTTACCAAAGACTTGAAGCCGGTTCAGCACCGTATGAAGTCCAAAATTGGTATGATTCTTTTAACGAGATTGTTGATTCAGTAAAGGTGAGTTATTAAACATTATGTTTTTTCAGCCAAGAAAATTAAAAGGTTTTACTTTAGTGGAGCTTTTAGTGGTTATCGCTATTATTGGTCTTCTTTCCACTTTGGTTATTGTGTCTCTTGGTAATACCAGGCTTAAAGCCAGAGATTCAAAAAGAGTGGCTGATACAAAAAATATAGTTAATGCCTTGGAGTTGTATTATGCCAACAATAACGCTTATCCAAGCTCTTTAACCCCAGGTCAGCCTTTGGTTGATCCTGGTGGAGAGGTTTTTTTAAGTGTTGTGCCTCATAACCCTTCTCCTAGATCAGATGGAGATTGTCCTGATAAAGATTATTATTATAGTTACCTTCCGACCTTGTCCGCTAATTACGCTTTATCTTTTTGTTTAGGTGAGGGTAGTGGTAATTTATCTTCTGGGGTTAATATTATTTCCAATGAAGCGGTTGTTAATAATGGGTTAATCGGTCGGTGGAAGCTTAATGAAGGAAGTGGTTCGGTAGTTAATAACTTTGGAAGTTATTCTCATCAGGGAACCTTGGTAAACAGTCCGGTTTGGACAAGTCCGGGGCCTTCTGGTAGTGGCAGTGCTTTAAGTTTTAATGGGACTAATCATTCGGTTAATGTAGGTAATGTAAGTGATTATGATCTTAGTGGACCGGCTACAGTAATGGGCTGGTTTTATATACCAAGCCCCTGGACTGGTGGGGCTCATCCTAACCTTATAAGTAAAGGAGCTAGTGCCGGGTGGGATACAAATGGTTGGAGCTTATTTGCTTTTTCCACTAATAGCATAGGAGTTGGTATGAGAAATAATTCAAATAGCCCTGTTAATAGAGTTGTTTCTTTTACAAATTCTATTTTTAATCAATGGACGCATTTAGCCGGTACTTGGGACGGTTCTTTTATAAGGGTCTACCAGAACGGAGTACAAAGAGTTTTTGCGACTCAATTTAACAGTAATGGCGAGTTAATTTGGCCGGCCCCAAATAGTACAAATCTTTTTATAGGTAGAAGTCCCGGTGCGGGTCATTTTGGAGGAACGATTAGTGATGTGAGAATTTATAACAGAGCTTTGTCTTTAGCTGAAATTAGAGCTATTTATGAAGCCGGATACTAATTGATATTTTCTCTGGTTGTTGTTTTTGGTTTAATACCATGTAGCTTATTGTATTTGTTCTGTTTAATTCTTCTTTGTTTGGTTATATCAAGAGCTTTTTTCATGGCTGGGGTTATTTTATCTCCATAGAGAATTACTTGGCCCTCTTGGTGTCTGGCGGCGCGACCAATGGTCTGGATAAGTGAGGTTTCGGTGCGTAAGAAGCCGGACATATCTGCGTCCAAAATAGCCACTAAAGAAACTTCGGGTAGGTCAAGGCCTTCTCTTAAAAGATTAATACCAACTAAAACATCATGGTCTCCTCGTCGTAGAGCCTTAAGAATTTCCACTCTCTCTAAAGTGTCTATTTCACTGTGTAGATAAGTTACTTTAATTCCTTCGTTTGACAGGTAATCTGTTAATTCTTCGGCCATTCTTTTGGTTAGGGTAGTGACCAGTGTTCTTTGTCCTTTACGAGTTCTTATTTCTATTTCAGTAATTAAATCTTTAATTTGGTTTTCTCTGGGCCTTACTTCAACCGCTGGATCAAGTAGTCCGGTTGGCCTAATTATTTGTTCCACCACTTGTTTAGATTCTTTTATTTCATATTCGGTTGGTGTAGCACTAACATAAATTACCTGATTAATATTTTTTTCAAATTCAAGGTAATTAAGTGGGCGGTTGTCTTTAGCACTGGGTAAGCGAAAGCCAAAGTCTATTAGAGTGTCTTTACGGGAGGCATCGCCGGCGTGCATACCGCGGATTTGTGGGAGGGTAACATGAGATTCGTCTATGAATAGTAGGTAGTCTTTAGGGAAGAAGTCCATTAAAGTTTCCGGAGGTGAGCCTGGGGTGCGGCCAGATAAATGGCGTGAGTAGTTTTCAATACCAGTGCAATAGCCCGCTTGTTTAATCATCTCCAAATCATAATTGGTTTTTCTTTCCAGTCTATCTGCTTCCCCAATCCGACTATTGGTTCTTAAAATAGCTAGACGTTCTTTTAGTTCTTGTTCAATAGCTAAAATAGCTGATTCAAGTTTTGGTTCGGTGGTCATATAATGCTTAGCCGGCAGAATACTTACCTTGGACATTTTTTCGCCGTGCTTGTCGTTAAGGGTCATTAACCAGGCGGCTTCACTGTCCGGCTGGATATTAAAGATCACTATGCTTTCTATTTCATCCCCAAACAAATTAAGCCTAACAATATTTTCTCCGGTGGCCAGATGAATATCTACTCTGTCTCCTCGGACTCTAAATTGTCCGCGTTGAAGTTCTTTATCGTTTCTTTCATACTGGATACGGATAAGTTTTCTGAGTATATCGTTTCTTTTAATTTTTTGTCCAACAAAAAAAGCTTGACTTAAAGCCAGGTAATCTACTTTTTCTCCCAGTCCGTAAATACAGGAAACACTGGCTACGATAATGACGTCTTCGCGGTTGATTAAGGATTGGGTGGCAGCGTGGCGCAGCCGGTCTATTTCTTCGTTAATGGTGGCTTCTTTTTCAATATAGGTATCTGTTTGGGGGATATAGGCTTCAGGTTGGTAGTAGTCATAATAAGAGACAAAATAATGGACAGCCGCTTCCGGAAAGAATTGTTTAAATTCTCCATAGAGCTGAGCAGCCAGGGTTTTATTATGGGAAATTACTAGAGTTGGACGCTTAGTTTTGGCAATAATATTAGCCATAGTAAAGGTCTTACCAGAGCCGGTAACACCCAAAAGAGTCTGTTTTTTATAGCCTTTACCAAGGCCTTTAACTAAAGAGTTAATTGCCTCCGGTTGATCACCGGTTGGTTTAAAAGGGGAGTGGAGGTTTAGCATGTACTTGACAGATTAAGTTAAGTATGTTATTTTTTTAATTCAAGTTAAATATTTAAATTAAAACAATAAAAAAAGATGATAAAAATGTTGGGTTCGAGGGGGTATCTTCATCGCAAGCTCCCGTCTGTTGATTACAGAGATTTAAATCTCAACAAAAGGACAAGAGATAGTTTAGATAAGAGCCTAGGGCAAGATACCAATCTGAGTTCTTATACCATGGCTGAACTTATTAAGAAATGCGATCTTAGTGCCTTCTCAATTATGGAGCTAGAAGAAACATTAGGTATTGTGGAGAATTAATTTATAAGGGATGTTTTTATACACATCCCTTTTTTTTATAATTCGGGTATATCAAATTTTTGTGATAATCTTTGTATTAAAAGTTTAATCCCATTTGTCATTCTTGCTGTTTTTTGATTTTTTTCTGCGAGAATTTTTTTGGCTATATCTTTATATCCTCTATAAATTTTTTCCTTATCTCCATGACAGTTATATCCGTAAATTGCTGATTGCAGTTCAATGGAACCTATAATTTCATTCTGAACTGAGTGATAGTTTAACTCCTTTTTTTCCCCATTAAGATAAATTTCAATTAATTCATCGGTTGTTTTTCTATCTAAAACAATTAAGAAGCGAGGAATGTTCTTAAGTTTTCCGGGCTTAATGTTCTTAGATCTAATATATTCTATTTCCGCTAAGACTCCTGCATCTATTTCTTTTTTATTTCTAGCTATTTTCCGGTCGAGATCTTGAGAGAAAGTAACATCAATCGCCATACCTGCATTTATAAAATTCCTGATGCTTTTCTCCGAGTTATCAAATTCAGCAACTAAGTCAATGTGATTGAAGTAATCGTCATATTTTGCTGTTTTTATTACATTTGTTTTTTCACCCAGCCAATCAGCCATTACCGATTGTTCAAAAATTATCTCTTCAATTACCGTAGATCTTTTTTTGTCTTCTAGTCTTTGGGGGTCGGTATCTCTTTTAATTATTTTCTCCTGATTAAAAACATCTTTTTCGTCTTTTTTTACTTTGTCTGCACCATATATTCCAATAAAATCTTTTTCTCTCATAATGTTTTGTAGCATTTTTTCATCATGATACATTTCAAGTTCTTCCTCTTCTTTGTTTCTTGAGCTACTAACATCTTTTATTCCTTGGAGTTTTTTGTTTCTTATTTCGTTTATTTTAAGTACTTTTTCATAGGCCTCCGTAATTAACTTATTTTCGGTATATTCAGCCTGGCCAGAGAAGCCGTGGTCATATAGTTTTTCCATATGTTTTTATCTAAAGATTAATGATTACTCTATATTTTATTATATTTTTTAACTTTAGTCAATGTTAGCAAACAATGGTTAAAAATATTTTTTATCTAATATTAAACAAATTTTTTTAAAAAAAGTTTATTTTTTTTGACATTCTTACCCTTTATGCCATACAATTAAAATACTTTGTTTATTTTTAATGATTATCAAAATGTCAGAACAAACAGTTAAACAGCCTTTTTTGGAGTCCGAAGAAAGAGTTCGGCTTTTTTGGGAAGAAGCTGAAACTTTTAAGGCTTCAGTTGAAAAAGCAGCTCCTTTGGGTGAATACACCTTTTATGATGGTCCACCTTTTGCTACCGGTACTCCGCATTACGGACATATTGTTTCTACGGTTATAAAAGACGTTGTTCCTCGTTTTTGGACCATGCGTGGGTATAGTGTTGAACGTCGTTGGGGTTGGGATTGCCATGGTTTACCGATTGAGAACATTGTGGAAAAAGAATTGGGTATTGTTAATAAGAGACAGATTGAAGAAATGGGAGTGGGAAAATTCAATGAGCTTTGTCGCTCTAAGGTTTTAAGTTATGTAGATGAATGGAAAAAAGCCGTTAGACAGATCGGTCGTTGGGTAGACATGGAGAATGATTATAAAACCATGGATCTTGATTATATGGAATCTGTTTGGTGGGTCTTTAAACAACTTTGGGATAAAGATCTTATCTATGAGGGTTATCGCTCCATGCATGTTTGTCCTCGTTGTGAAACAACTTTAGCTCAGGCTGAGGTAAGCGAGAATTATAAAGATGTAAAGGATTTATCGGTGGTGGTTAAATTTGAATTAGTAGATGAAGAAAAAACCCATCTCTTAGCTTGGACTACCACACCCTGGACCTTGCCTGGCAATGTGGCTCTGGCTGTTAAAACTGATTTGGATTATCTTAAAGTAAAAGTTTTAAATTTAAAGAAAAAGGAAGAATCAGGTGTTATTGAATATGATTATTATATTATAGCTAAAGACATCTATAATTCTTTGTTACTAAAAGATAATCAAGATAGTTTTAAGTCAGCTTTTAATTTAACTTATGCTGATGATAAAAATGAAGACGGATCAGCTGTTGAGTTTTTTTCTGTTATAGAGGAATTTAAAGGTTCGGTTTTGGTTGGTAAAAAATACAAACCTCTTTTTGCTGATTACGCTTTACGTGATGACTTAGCTAATAAAGATAACGGCTGGAAAGTTTACGCCGCGGACTTTGTAAACAATGAGGAAGGTACCGGTATTGTTCATATTGCTCCGGGGTTTGGTGAGGATGATCTTAATTTAAGTAAGGAATTTAGTTTACCCTTTGTTCAACACGTTGGCATGGACGGAGTAATTAAAGAAGAAATTAAAGAACTGGCTGGCTTACATGTTAAGCCTATTGATAATGTATCTGAGACTGATATTGAAGTTATTAAATATTTAGCTAAACAGGGTGTATTGTTTAGTAAAGTAAAATATGAGCACAGTTATCCGCATTGTTGGCGTTGTGATACTCCTTTAATTAATTACGCTACCACTTCTTGGTTTGTGGCGGTTAGTAAAATTAAGGAGCAAGCTTTATCGGCGGCGCAAACAATTAATTGGTCTCCGGACTATATTAAAGAAGGACGTTTTGGTAACTGGCTTGAAGGGGCTAGAGACTGGTCTGTTTCCCGACAAAGATTCTGGGCCTCGGTTATGCCTATTTGGCGTAGTGAAGATAAAAGCGAGACCATGGTCTTTGGTTCTGTTAAGGAGCTAGAAGAAGCTTCCGGACAAAAAGTTACTGATCTTCATAAGCATGAGGTGGATAAAATAACGTTTCTTTCACCAAGCGGTAAATTAATGAAAAGAGTACCTGATGTCTTAGATACTTGGTTTGATTCAGGTTCCATGCCTTATGCTTATGCGCATTATCCTTTTGCTGATAAGGAGAGTTTTGATAATAATTTTCCGGCTGAATTTATTGCCGAAGGTATAGATCAAACCAGAACTTGGTTTTATTACCTACATGTTATTGCCACTGGCTTGTTTAACAAGGCGGCCTTTAAGAACGTTATCGTTAATGGTACGGTTTTAGCTGAAGATGGAAAGAAAATGAGTAAGAGACTGCAAAATTACCCTGATCCAATAATTTTAATGAATCAATACGGAGCTGATGCCCTGCGTCTTTATCTACTAGCTTCGCCAGTAGTTCTAGCCGAGAATCTTATCTTTTTTGAAAAAGGTGTGGGTGAGGCTTTACGGAAAAACATTATGCTTCTTTGGAATATTTATTCTTTTTATGAAATGTATGCCGAAGAAAATACGGAAGCTAACTCTTCTTCAGAAAATGTTTTGGATCTTTGGCTTTTAGCTAGACTAGGAGAAACCAGAAACAATATTACCGAAGCTATGGAAAACTATCATTTACCACGGGCGGTTCGTTCTTTAACTTCTTTAATAGACGATTTTTCCACTTGGTATCTTCGTCGCTCGCGAGAACGTTTTAAGGGAGAGGATCAAGAAGACAAAAAAAGAGTATTATCTGTTACTAAATACGCTCTTTTGGAATTAAGTAAGTTATTAGCGCCTTTTGCCCCTTTTGCGGCGGAAGCGGTTTGGCAAAAAGTTATTGGTTTTAATTTCCAAGACAAAGCTAAAAGCGTACATCTTGAAAAATGGCCTGAGGAGATTATTTTCTCTCAAAAGATTCTTGAGGATATGTCTGGGGTAAAAAAGATTGTTGAGGGAGGATTGGCTAAAAGAGATGAAGCTAAGATTAAGATCAGACAACCCCTTAAATCTTTAACAGTCAAAGAGGCAAAGCCTTCTTTGGATCAAAATGATCCGCAAAGCGGAGATTTAATTAACTTAATTAAAGATGAATTAAACGTTAAAGAAGTTATTTTTGTAGAGGGGGATAATGAATTTATCCTAGATACTGTAATTAATGAAGAACTGCAAAAAGAAGGGCTAAAAAGAGAGCTGGTGCGTCTACTTAATACAGAAAGAAAGAAGTTGGGATTAACCATTAAGGATAAAATTGTTGTCACTTGGTTTTCTGGTGATTCTGTGCTACAATCAATTATTAAGGAATATCAAGCGGAAATCGCTAAAGATACTTTAGCTGAGGCTTTTAAAATGTCAGAAGAAGCCCAAGCTGGAGAAAAGCTTAAATTAAGCGATGAGCTTTTCGTTTGGGTTATTTTAGAGAAAATATAATAAAATTCCTTTTATTTAATTAATTTAATAATATAATTAATAATTAAAATTAAATATATGACTACATGGATTATTTTGGGCATTATTGTCCTTTTAGCCCTGATCCTTATCGGGCTATATAACGGTTTAATTAGGCTTAAGAATCGTGTTGATGAAGCTTGGGCTGATATTGACGTACAACTTAAGCGTCGTCATGACCTTATCCCTAACTTAGTGGAAACAGTTAAGGGTTATGCTGCTCACGAGAAAGAAACTTTTGATCGCGTGGTTAGAGCTAGAACTGCCGCTATGGAAGCTCAGGCCGGTGGTGATCCTGCTAAATTGGATCAGGCAGAGAATATGTTATCCTCAACACTTAAGTCAATTTTTGCTTTAGCTGAAGCTTACCCTGACTTAAAGGCCAATACGAATTTTCTTGAATTGCAAAGAGAGTTGTCTGACACTGAGAATAAAATACAGGCCAGTCGTCGTTTTTACAACACTAATGTTAGAGACTTTAATACCAAGTTGGAAGTTTTCCCAACCAATATGATTGCCGGTATGCTTGGTTTCACCAAAAGAATCTTCTTTGAAGCTGCTGAAGCCGAGAAGGAGAATGTGAAGGTGGAGTTTTAGTCCTATTACCCAGGGTCTAACTATTGAATTTTTGATTAAGGTTTTAAGGTGAATAAAATTTTTTATGAAAGAAAACTTTAGAGATGAGTATCTGAGCAAAAAGCTCGAACCCCCAAGAAATAACCTCCTCGATAAGGTTAATGTAGAAAATACTCAAATTTCTGATTATGAAGAGTTTGGGGAGCATAGTTATACCTTAGAGAGAGGGAGGTTTGAATTCAAAATCGGAGATACAAAAATTATTTTAGATTATGATCAACCTCCCCTTGAAGATATAATAGGCACAGAAGATAGTCTGTTGGGATTTGATCAATCAGTGCCTCTTGAAGATTTTGAGTCAAGTGAGGAATTTAAGCCGTATTTAAAAATGTTAACTGATATTAGAATCATTAAAAAATTAGTGCTAGATAATGGAAAAGAATGTTTAGACACAAGTGAAGTATTTGCTGATGAAAATCAAAGAGGAAAAATTTATTTTAATTTTCATGAACAGTTGGGAGCGTTTTCTAATATTGATATAGAAAATTTAAAAATTTGTATAAAGATGGATCCCTTGACTCCTATGGGATTGGCTCATATATTACATGAGATCGGTCACTATCAGGATTCTCAAACTTATGACAGGCAAGAGTATATTTTAAGAAATAAAATAAGTTATCCAGCTCGTAATTTTATAAATGATCCCCTTGCTCCGGTGGATACAGAGAGTGCCAGCCTGGCCTTAGAAGACGAAAGGAAGGCATGGGCATTTGCTCTTAATAATTTAAGACCTTTTTCGAAAGATTTAAAGTTAAAACTAGATGGACTAGATAGCCTTATTCATGGCCACTGTCTGCAAAGTTACTCAGACTCAATTCGTCTTGCTCTGGAGAATCAAGATATATTAACTTTACTTAGAAATGCTATTTCCAAGAAAATATCTAGAACTGAGTTATGACATTACCATGCATTTGCAATACGCCAGTGAGTTCAATTCTTATAAAAAATATATAATTTGGATTGGTGTCATATAAAATTCAATAATGAAATTTAAATTACTTAAGAAAATATTAAACTAATTATGCCTTCACTCTACACTCACATAGATTCCAATAAGCGGAAAACCTGGCTTTTAATGTCGGTGTTTTTCGTGGTGGTTATGTTGGTTGGTTTTGTTTTTAGCCAAGCCATGGAGACTCCGGTTATTCTATATTTTGCTGTTGCTTTTAGTCTAGTCTCCAGTTTTGTTAGTTACTGGTGGAGTGACAAGATTGTTTTATCCATGAGTAATGCTAAACCAGTAACCTTTGAGAATAATAGAGAGCTGTATCGTTTAGTTGAGAATCTTTGTATTACTGCCGGTTTACCTATTCCTAAAATATATATTATTCATGATGCTTCACCTAATGCTTTTGCCACTGGTCGAGACCCGGAGCATGCGGCCATTGCCATGACCACCGGTTTACTTGATAAATTAGATAAAAGCGAACTTGAAGGAGTTATCGCTCATGAACTTTCTCATATTGGTAATAGAGATATTTTAATCGCTACTATTGCTACAGTTATGGTTGGTATTATAGTTTTACTGGCTGACTGGTTTATGCGTTGGAGTATTTTTGGTGGTCGCAGTAGTCGTAGCAGTGGAAAAGAATCTGGTCAGGCGCAGTTAATTATTACCATTGCAGCTATTGTCTTGGCTATTTTAGCCCCGCTTTTTGCCTACATGTTACAATTTGCCATTTCTCGCAAAAGAGAGTTTCTAGCTGACGCCGATGCTGCTATGCTTACTCGTTACCCTGAGGGTTTAGCGAGAGCCCTTGAAAAAATCGCTGGTGATCCAAAGCCCATGGATAATGCCAGTAAAGCTACGGCTCATTTATATATTTCTTCTCCCTTTAAAAACGATCGAAGGGGTGCAAAAAAACCTGGATTTTTTGCCAAGGCTTTAATGACTCATCCTCCGGTGGAAGAAAGAATTGCCGCCCTAAGAGGACAGAACATTTAATTTTCTAAAATTTTTATGACTTTAAAACAAATTCAGGCTTTGGCTATTGAGCTGGGTATTAAAAACGATTTGCGCGGGGAAGCTCGTGTTAAAAAGATTATGGAGAGGGTTAAAGAAAAATATTCGCGTTTAAGTCCAGGGCAAAAAGAATCTTTTGATCAGATAAAGTTGACTAATCCTTATTCTGACTTTCGTATTTTGGTTGATCAAAACCGCAAAACCATTAAAAAGGTCATGGCTGGTATTGATATTGGTGGAGCGGAATTATTATTAGCTAAACAGCTTGGTGATATTGATTTGGTAATTGCTCATCATCCAGAAGGTAGAGCCTTAGCTGACTTACACGATGTTATGTCTTTACAGGCTGAAGTGTTATCACAATACGGTGTGCCTATTAATGTAGCGGAAGCGGTTATTAAGCCGCGTATTTCTGAGGTAAGTCGGGGTGTTTCTCCAATTAATCATTATCGTTCGGTTGATATGGCGCAACTTTTAGGACTTGATTTTATGTGTTGTCACACTATTCAGGATAATTTAGCCGCTTCTTTTATTATTAAGCTTTTAGCAAAGAACAAGTCTAAGTTGGAAACAGTTGGTGATTTGTTAAAATTACTTAAAACAGTACCTGAGTATAAAGAAGCAATTAAGAGGGGAGCAGGTCCGCGACTTTTTACGGGTCACGAAGATTCCAGTTTGGGTAAAATTGTAGTCACTGAATTTACTGGAGGCACTAACGGCTCAAAAGATATTTACGAAAAAATGGCTCAGGCTGGTATTGGTACGATTGTTGGGATGCATATGGCTGAAGAACACCGTAAAGAGGCGGAAAAATACCATCTTAATGTGGTGATTGCTGGACATATGTCTTCGGACTCAATTGGCATGAATTTGTTTTTAGATCAATTAGAAAAGCGGGGTATTAAGGTGGTGCCGATTTCTGGATTAATTAGGGTTAAGAGAAAATAATTTTAAATAATTTTTATGTTGGCCTATCTTAACGGCAAAATTCTTATTAAGGGAGAAGATTATATTATAATTGAAGTTCATAACTTGGGTTATAAGGTTTTTATTGTCACCGGACTTAAAGATAAGGTTTCAGTTGGGGAGAGTCTGGAGTTGTATCTTTATCAGGTGGTTAGGGAAGACGCTAATGATTTATACGGCTTTAGGGATCCGGCTGAACTGAAATTCTTTGAAAAACTTTTATCTGTTTCCGGTATTGGACCAAAATCAGCCTTGGGAATTATTGGTGTGGCGCCGGTAGAGGAATTATTAAAAGCCATTGCTTCAGGTAATGAAACTGTCTTTACCAATGTATCTGGTATTGGTGGCAAGAGTGCACAAAGAATTATTCTTGAGTTGCGCGGCAAGCTTGATAATATTTCCTCAGAACAAACCGGCTTAAATGAAGAGATTGAGGCGCTGGTTAGTCTGGGCTATTCATCTGCTCAGGCAAGGGATGCTCTCCGCCAGGTTGATTCTTCAATCACCGATACAGGGGAGAGAATTAAGCTAGCTTTGAAAAATATATAATATATGATAATTGAAAAGAAAACATGGCCCGAGCAGTTTGAAGCATTAGTGAGTGGAATAAAAAAGTTTGATTGTCGTTTAGCTGATTTTAATTGCCAGGTAGGAGATACTTTGGTATTAAAGGAATGGGATCCTATTACTGCTCAATATACGGGTCGTCAGCTTGAAAAACATATAACCTATATTTTACGAACTAAAGAAGCTCCTTTCTGGAACAAAGAGGAAATCGAAGAATTCGGTCTCCAAATAATCTCACTTGAATAATATGACCATACAAGAGGAAGATATTTCTAAAGATAACTTAGTTAAGTTCGACGCCTCTACGGCGTCTTTTTCTCCTGGCGAGCTTTTGCAGTCATCTCGGTGGTTACTGTTTCAGCAGTTTCTTGGCAGGAAGGTACAGCTATTTTCTTGGCGTAAAGATACTGAGACGGGTTGGTTCTTTGGTTATATCATCAAAGCCCCTTTTGGTTTCTCTTATTTTTATATTCCGCGCGGGCCATTAGTTAAAAAAAGTGTGTTGTGGCCTGATTTTTTAATTGAACTAAAAAAAGTATGTAAAGCTCACTCAGTTACCTTTATTCGTTTTGAACCAAACGCTACCTGGCCTAATAATTTTTCACGTGATTCTTTTGTGAGCGTTTACAAAATTGCTGATACACAACCTGCCCTAAGTTTTCACTCAAACCTTGCACTACCTGAGGCCGATTTACTAACTGGTATGCATCAAAAGACGCGTTATAATATTCGCCTGTCTTTGAAAAAAGATTTGCTTTTTACGGCTAATGATAAACATTATGATGATTTTTTAGCTCTTATGAAAGAAACTGCCGAACGAGATGGATTTGGTGCTCATGATAAGGATTATTATATAGCTATGCTTAAATCAGGTACGGCATTTTTGGCGACTGTTCGTAATGCTAGTGGTGAAATACTGGCTGCTGGATTATTTGCCGGGTTTGGTTCAATTATAACATACCTACATGGTGCTTCTTCTTCTGAGCATAGAGACTTAATGGCGCCTTACTTCTTGCACTGGAATATTATGCTCTGGGCTAAAACTCAGTCTTATCTCTATTATGACTGGTATGGTATTGATGAGCACAAATGGCCGGGCGTAACTCGCTTTAAAAAGGGTTTTGGTGGAGAAGAAGTTGTCTATCCTGGTACATATGATATTCCTCTTGATACTTTATCTTATAGCGGTTATACTTTAGGGCGCGGGGCGCAAAGACTAATGACCCGACTTTTTAAATAAGAATTAAAGATTTCTAACTATGGATATTTTTCTACAAAAAATTAAGAGATTTATTCCCAAGAAGCTTTTTGGTCTTCTTTGGCCTTTGTATCATTTCTTTTTGGGTGTTATTGGTAATGTTTTATACCGTTGGCCTAGTCATAAATTAATTGTTATTGGAGTAACCGGTACGACCGGTAAAACGACTACGGTTTATTTAATAGCCAAACTGTTACAGGCAGCTGGTTATAAAACAGGGTATACTTCAACCGCTATGTTTGGCGACGGTGAAAAAGAATGGTTGAATAATAAGAAGATGACTATGGTGGGTAGGTTGTTTACTCATAAGCTTTTAAGAACCATGGTTAAAAACGGTTGTCGTTTTGCGGTTATAGAAACTTCTTCAGAAGGTATTATTCAGTATCGTCACAGGTTTATTAACTATGATACTTTGCTTTTTACCTGTCTTTATCCCGAGCATATTGAAGCGCACGGCAGTTTTGAAAATTACAAAGAGGCTAAGGGTATGCTTTTTGCTCATTTAAAAGATTGTAAAACTAAGTATCAAGATGATGAATATTTTGTTAAGCGTACTTCTTCTAATTTACAAAAACTTAATTTAAACAGAGTCAAGAAAACCATCATTGCTAATGGTGATGACTCTCATGCTCAATACTTTTTGGATTTTTGGGCAGAAAGAAAAATTATTTACGGGCGAGAGGAAAAGAGAGATGAGGAAAATAAAATTTTTAGTGACAAGACAATTGAAAAAATTGAAGCAGAGAAGCTTATTAAAGACGAGAAAACCTTTTTAAGAATTGGTGATTTTGATTTCCCGGTTAACTTAACAGGCGATTTTAATCTAACCAATGCCCTAGCGGCTGTTAGTGTTTGTTTAGCTCATGGTATTAGTCAGGAAAAGATAGTTGCCGGACTTTCTTTAGTAAGTGGAGTACCCGGTCGTTTGGAGAACATAGAGGAGGGTCAAGATTTTACGGTCTTGGTTGATTATGCTTTTGAACCTGGAGCAGTGGAAAAATTATATGAAACCGTTAAGGCTATGCCCCACCGAAGAATTATCCATTTACTTGGCTCCGCTGGCGGAGGTAGGGACGTCGCCAGACGCTCTGTTTTAGGTGATTTGGCTGGCAGGTTGGCGGATATTGTCATAGTCACCGATGAAGATCCTTATGATGAAGAACCCTTATCCATTATCGCTCAAGTGGCTGCTGGGGCAGAAAAGGCGGGTAAAGTACCAAATAAAGATCTGTTTACGATTTTAGATCGTCGCCAAGCTATTACTAAAGCTTTTTCCTTGGCTGGTATTGAAGATGTTGTCTTAATTACAGGTAAGGGTAGCGAACAGGCTATTTGTCGCAAAGGAGGCTTAAAAGAACCATGGGACGATCGAGAAGTCTCAAGAGAAGAACTTAGGAAGATTCTTAAATAGTTACTGTGGATAACTTTTATATATTTTTAATATTAAAAAACTGTTTTTTTGATAAAAAGGCTAATATTAAATAAAATAACTAGGTATTGACAATTTCTATAATTACCTCAAATGTTTGTTGACATAGTTTAAAATAATTGTTAGTCTAAAAGAAGTCGTTTACGACCTATTTTTAATATTTTAAGTTGTGTTTTTATTGACGGTCAAAATAGTTATTGGTCAACCTTGATCCACTTATCTTCGGACCGTTTTTTGTTTTTTCGGGTTTTTAATTATTTATTTAAAGACACGTGTCCCAAACCCTTCAAAAAATTTAATATTTCCCCATAAATTAATCTCAATTGTCAATTGAGAATTTTTTCATATTCATATTTAAAAAACTTTTAATTTTGCGCTTATGTCAAAAAGTAAGACCAATGTTCAGGTTGTCGCCGATAAGAGACTCTTTTTTACCGAGCGGGAGCCGGTAATTCCGATGCCTGACTTAATTGAAGTCCAGAAAGATTCTTATGCCTGGTTTCTTAAAGAAGGTTTAGCCGATCTTTTTGATGAAATTTCTCCAATTACCGATTTTATTGGGCGAGAATTGGAGTTGCATTTCGGCAAGTATCAGTTTGATGAGCCAAAGTTTAATGAAGCGGAAAGTAAGGCTAAAAATATTACTTACGAAGCTTCTTTGCGAGTTGAAACAACTTTGGAGAATAAAAAAACCGGTAAAAAAATTACTCAAGAGGTTTTCTTGGGAGATTTCCCGGTTATGACTCAAAACGGCACCTTTATCATTAATGGTATTGAAAGAGCTATTGTTTCTCAGTTAATCAGAAGTGCTGGTGTTATCTTTACAGCCGAGATGATTAGGGGCAGAAAATACTATGGGGCAAAAATTATTCCTAACCGTGGTGCTTGGATTGAATTGGAAACCGACTCAGCCGGTGTTATTTGGGCTAGAATAGATCGCAAAAGAAAAGTTGCCGTTACTTCCTTACTTAGAGCTTTTGGTTTTGGCAGTAATGACGAAATTAAAGCTTTGTTTGATGAAGTTGATCAGGGTGAAGTAAGTTATGTTGATTCTACTTTAGCTAAAGACATCGCTAATGACGAAGCTGAGGGACTTATTGAAGTTTATAAGCGTATTCGTCCGGGTGATATGGCCACAGCTGATAACGCTAGACAGTTGATCCATTCCATGTTCTTCCGTTTTGATCGTTATGATTTTGATCGTGTTGGTCGTTATAAGCTAAACAAGCGCTTTGGTTTTGATATACCAAATAACAAGAGTACCAGAATTTTAAGAAGAGAAGATTTGGTAGCTATTATCAAAGAAATTATTCGTTTAAATATTACCCAAGAAAAAGAAGATGATATAGACCATTTAGGTAATCGTCGTGTCCGTGCGATTGGCGAATTGATTCAAAATAAGACTCGTGTTGGTTTATCAAGAATGGAAAGAATTATTAGGGATAAAATGAGTATCCTTGATTTAGATTCTTTAAATCCCAATAAATTGGTTAACGCCAGGCCGGTTATGAGTGTAGTTAAAGAGTTCTTTATGTCCTCTCAGCTTTCTCAGTTCATGGACCAGACCAACCCCTTGGCTGAACTTGAGCATAAAAGACGTTTGTCAGCTATGGGTCCTGGTGGTTTAACTCGTGAAAGAGCTGGTTTTGAGGTTCGTGACGTACACGCCACCCACTATAGTCGTATTTGTCCGATCGCTACACCTGAAGGTCCAAATATTGGTTTAGTTGGACACTTTGCCAGCTATGCTCGCTTAAACAGCTATGGTTTTATTGAAGCTCCATACAGAAAAGTTGTTAAAGATTCTAATGGTAAGCCTAAGGTGACTGATGAAATTATTTATCTTGACGCTTTTGAAGAAGAAAAATATATTTCTGCTGCTTTTACTGTGCCAATGGATAGCGATGGTTATTTTTTGGTTGATAAAGTTGAAGTAAGAAAGTACGGAGAGCCTTCAGTAGAAAGTGTGGAGAATGTTGATTTAGTTGGTGTAGCTGCTAATCAGATTGTTTCCGTAGCTACTTCACTGATTCCCTTTCTTGAACATGATGACGGAATTCGTGCTTTAATGGGTACTAACATGCAAAGACAGGCTGTACCTTTAATTGCCGCTAAGTCACCGATTGTTGGTACAGGCGTAGAAGCCAGGGCAGCGGTTGACTCAGGTCATGTTATTTTAGCTGAAGAGGAAGGTGAGGTTACTAAAGTTGATGGTGCACAAATTATAGTTCGAGATAAAACAGGCAAAGACAGAGTTTATCTTTTAAGTAAATTTTTACGATCTAACGCTTCTACTTGTATTAATCAAAGACCGATTGTTGAACGAGGCCAGAAAGTTAAAAAAGGACAAGTTATGACCGATGCTTCGGCTATTGATAACGGAGAATTGGCTTTGGGTAATAATGTTTTAGTCGCCTTTATGACTTGGGAAGGTTATAACTACGAAGACGCTGTTATTATTTCAGAGAGATTGGTTAAAGAAGATCTTTATTCTTCAGTGCACATTGAACACTACACTATTGATGTTCGTGACACCAAGCTTGGTCCAGAAATGATTACTAATGATATCCCGAATATCTCAGAAGAAAAATTAAAAAATTTGGACGAAAGAGGAATTATTCGCATCGGAGCAGAAGTTTCTTCCGGTGATATTTTGGTTGGTAAGATTACTCCTAAAGGAGAAACCGAGTTATCGGCTGAAGAAAAATTATTAAGAGCAATTTTTGGAGATAAAGCCAAAGATGTCAGAGACTCTTCTCTTTATCTTGAGCATGGTGAACATGGTAAGGTGGTTGATGTTAAGATTTTCTCTCGTGAACAGGGTGATAAATTATCAGCTGGAGTTATTCAATCCATTCAGGTAACTGTTGCTAACCTACGTAAAATTAGAGCTGGTGATAAAATGGCTGGTCGTCATGGTAACAAAGGTGTTATTTCAAAAATTGTACCAGCAGAAGACATGCCTTATCTTGATGATGGTACCCCGATTGATATTATGTTGTCTCCTTTGGGGGTTGTTTCCCGTATGAACATGGGACAGCTTTTGGAAACTCACCTTGGTTTGGCTGCTAAAAAGTTAAATTACAAAGTTGCCACCCCGCCTTTAAACGGTATTAATGAAGACCAGATTAGAGCTGAATTAACTAAAGCCGGTTTACCGACTGATGGTAAATTATCCCTAATTGATGGTAAGACAGGTGAGAGATTTGATAACAAAACTACCGTTGGTTATAAGTATATGCTTAAACTTAACCACATGGTAGAAGATAAGATTCACCAACGCTCTATTGGTCCTTACTCTTTGATTACTCAGCAACCTTTGGGTGGTAAAGCTCAGTTTGGAGGACAACGTTTCGGAGAAATGGAAGTTTGGGCTCTGGAAGCCTATGGTGCAGCTCATACCTTGCAAGAAATTTTAACTATTAAATCCGATGACGTAGCTGGTCGTTCTAAGGCTTATGAATCAATTATTAAAGGTGAAGCTATTCATAAATTAAATGTACCTGAATCATTTAATGTTTTAGTTAGAGAATTAAAGGGTCTTGGACTTGATGTTGAACTTTTGGACGATAATGATAAACCTATAAATTTGGAAAAAAGCGGTGATGAAGTCGGATCACCGAGAAACTACAGAAATGAAGAGAACACCGAGGGAACGGTTGAAGCTTAATTAATATCATCTAAATTTGCCCATATGATTAATCCAATAAAAACCAGCGAATTTGAAGCCATTAAGCTTAAACTGGCTTCGCCGGAGACAATTTCCAATTGGTCTTACGGAGAAGTAATCCGTCCGGAAACCATTAACTACAGAACCCAAAAGCCGGAAAAAGACGGTTTGTTTTGTGAGAAAATTTTTGGTCCCTCTAAAGACTGGGAATGTTACTGTGGTAAATACAAGAAAATACGTTACAAAGGTATTGTTTGTGATAAATGTGGCGTGGAAGTTACCAGAAGTTTGGTGCGTCGTGAGCGTATGGGACATATTAAATTAGAAACTCCGGTTACTCATATTTGGTTCTTGCGTGGTGTTTCCTCTAAAATCGGTTTAGCTCTTGATTTATCTGTCCAGGCTTTGGAAAAGGTGGTTTATTTTGCCAGCTTTATCATTACTGACGTTAATGAAGAACTTAGACAAGCTACAATTGAACAAATTAAACAAGAATATAAAGCCAAGAAAAGAACCATGGAAGCTGAGCATAACGATCAGGTTAGTAAACTAAAATCTTCTCGCAAAGAGGCTTTAAACAAGGAAGGGAAAACTCAACTGGAGATTACCGAGGTGGTTGAAAAAGAAATTGGAGCTTTGGAAAAAATCAGAGATGAAAAACTAGCAGGTCTTGAAGAAGCTTTTACTCAGGCACAAAAAGAGCTTAAGGATATTAAGCCCTTAACTATCATCTCGGAAAATATTTATCAAAATCTTAGCTTGAAATACGGTCATATTTTTACGGCGGGTATTGGTGCTGAAGCTGTTCGTAAGCTTTTACAAAGAATTGATTTAGCTAAAGAAATTAAAAATATTGAGAGTAATTTGGGTGAAGTAGTGGAATCTCGTAAGGATAAAATGATTAAGCGTCTTAAATTGTTTAAGAGTTTAAAAGCCAATGATATTGACCCGGCTTGGATGGTCATGGCGGTAGTACCAGTTATTCCTCCGGATTTACGTCCCATGGTGGCCCTGGATGGAGGACGTTTTGCCACTTCCGATTTAAACGATTTATACCGCCGTATTATTAACCGTAATAATCGCTTAAAACAGTTAATGAGTTTGAGTGCGCCGGAAGTTATTTGTCGTAACGAAAAGAGAATGCTTCAGGAAGCGGTCGATGCTTTAATAGATAACTCTATTAGGCACGGCAAGACAGTAGTAGCTTCTACCGGACAAAAGAGAACACTTAAGTCTTTAGCTGATTCACTTAAAGGTAAGCAGGGACGTTTCCGTCAAAACTTACTTGGTAAGCGTATCGATTATTCTGGACGTAGCGTTATTGTGGTTAATCCTCATCTTAAGTTAGATCAATGCGGTTTACCTAAGCGTATGGCCATTGAGTTATTTAAGCCTTTTATTATTTCTAAGTTAATTCAAAGAGAAATTGTTCATAATGTTAGAAGCGCTTCCCGTTATATTGAAGCTGGTCATGACGTGGTCTGGGATATTTTGGAAGAAATTATTAAGGGAGCTTTTATTCTCTTAAACCGTGCTCCAACTTTACACCGTTTAGGTATTCAAGCTTTTCGTCCAGTTTTAATTGAAGGTTTAGCTTTGCAAATTCATCCTTTGGTTTGTACGGCCTTTAACGCTGACTTTGATGGTGACCAAATGGCAGTGCATGTACCTTTAACAGAAGAAGCTAAGACTGAAGCCAGAGAAACCATGTTGGCTTCCCACAACTTACTTAAACCAGCTACTGGTGATCCGATTGTTGCTCCAGATAAAGATATTGCTTGGGGAACTTTCTATATGACGGATATTGATGAGCAACCAGAAGATAAGGTTAAAAGTTATTCTTCACCAGCTGAAGCTAAGCAGGCTTATTATCTTAAGAGAATTGGTTTAAGAGATTCTATTAAGGTGGTTATGGGAGAAGAGGGCTTGGTTAAGACTTCGGTGGGTAGAATAATCTTTAATGATATTTTGCCTGAAGATTTAAAATTTGTTAATGAAATTGTTGGCAAGGGTATTTTAAAAAGCTTGGTTAAAAGTTGTTTACGTGCCCATGGCGAAGAAAGAACAGTTCGCTTGCTTGATGAAATGAAGAGTCTGGCTTTTGGCTATGTTACTAAGAGTGGACTATCCTGGGGCATGGAAGACCTGACCGTCTTTAAAGAAATTGAAGCTTTGGTGGAAAAAACAGAAGAAGCAGCTGAAGAAATTCGTGGCTATTATGAAGAGGGTCTTTTAACCGATTCTGAGAGGTATAGTAAAATCATTGAAGTTTGGACAAAGGCCAAGGAAGAAGTTACTGCTATTTGTGTGAGTGAATTGGATAAAAAGGGCCCTGTTTATTCTATGATTGAATCTGGTGCTAGAGGTTCTTGGGCCCAGTTGACCCAGATTTTAGGTATGAAGGGCTTGGTAACTTCTCCGTCCGGTAAGATTATTGAATTGCCGGTTAAAGGTAACTTTAAAAAAGGTTTTGACGTTTTAGAATACTTTATCGCCACTCACGGTGTTCGTAAAGGGTTGTCTGATACTGCCTTAAGAACCGCTAATGCCGGTTATCTTACTCGTCGTTTAGTTGATGTAGCGCAAGATGTTGTAATAAGTGAAAAAGATTGCGGCACGGATGAAGGCATTGAAATGACCAAAGCTGAGAGTGATTCAATGGGTAGACCGCTTATTCGTAGATTGACTGGTCGTTATTTGGCTGCTACTTTAAAAAATTCCGAAGGTAAGACTCTTTTAAAGAAGGGACACTTGGTAACCGAGGATGACTCTGATGCTTTAGTTGATGAAGTTATTGAAAGCGCAGTAGTTCGTTCAATCGCCAGGTGTGAGCTTTTACGAGGAGTTTGTCAGACCTGTTACGGTTATGATTTGGCCTATAATAGACTTGTTGAGCTTGGTACGGCAGTTGGTATTATTGCCGCCCAATCTATTGGAGAGCCTGGTACACAGTTAACCATGAGAACTTTCCATACCGGTGGTGTGGCTTCGGCCGATGACATTACTCAGGGTCTACCGAGAGTTGAAGAAATCTTTGAAGCTCGTTCGCCTAAGCGTAAAGCCTATATTGCCGATGTTGAAGGACAAGTAAAAATCACTGAACAGCGTACTGAAGGAGGTTCAGCTCACAACAGACTTGTGGCGATTACTCACCAAGGGGAAGAAACTGATAAGTATTTTTATGCTGAGGCTTCTTTGTCATCTAGGAAAAGCAAAAATAATTCTGAGGATAAAGAAGAAAAGAGTAAGGTTAAATCTAAGAAAGAAAAAGTTGAAGTTCTCGTTGAGGATGGAGCCAAGGTTAAAAAAGGAGATCCTCTCTTTAAAGCCGGTTTAGCAGTTATTGAAGCCAATAGGCCTGGTAAGGTTACTTTAAAAGAAAAATACTTAACCATTAAGACTGAAGTTGAACAGGTTCGTGAGTATTTGGTACCTAGAACTTTTAATGTCTTAGTTAAGGACGGAGACAGAGTTTCTATTGGCGACCAATTAACGGACGGCAGCCTTGATCTTCAGCAGCTTTATGAATTACGAGGCATTGCTGAGGCACAAAGATATATTGTAAAAGAAATTCAATATGTTTATTCTTCACAAGGTCAACCCTTAAACGATAAGCACATTGAGGCTATTTGTAGACAGATGTTTTCTCGTGTTTATATTATTGATCCAGGAGACACTGAGTTTATGGTTGGTGAAGTTATTGAAAAATCAGTTTTGGAACGCGCTAACGCAGCCACAGAAGAAGCAGGTAAGAGACCAGCCAAGATTAAGCAATTGTTAATGGGTATGACTAAAGCCTCCTTGACCACTAACAGTTTCCTTTCGGCGGCTTCTTTCCAGGAAACAGCTAAAGTTTTGATTGATGCAGCTATTACGGGTAAAGTTGATCGACTTGAGGGACTTAAAGAAAACGTTATTATCGGACGACCTATTCCAGCTGGTACTGGTTTTAAGAAAAAAGAAGAATAATTTAAAGATTAAAAGCTAAGTAGCTATTTTCTCTATTAATCTGAAAATCCGTCATTTTGGCGGATTTTTGGGTTTTTTGAGCCAACATTGCCCAATTTTTTGTTTTGATGTATAATGAATTTAGACAAGTGGCTTAGGCTACTACTTATTATTTAATCAAGTAAAAATATGTCAGAAGAAATGAACAATCAAACCTCTACGGAGGGCCAAGGAGGGGATGCCGCTAATAAGGGTAATTCCGCCATGGCTATTATTTTAATCATTATCGTAGTGGCCTTGGGTGCTTACATGCTCATGAATCGCGCAGACAATGATTCTGAAGTAATGCCAGCTCAAGATGGTGATGTTATTAATATAGATCTTCAAGACTCTAATATGATAGAAGAAGAAGTTATGATGGACGAAGAAGGGGACGAAGAGGCTAATGTCAGAACTATTATGATTAGTGCTACTGACTTTGCTTTCTCACCTTCAGATATATCTGTTAATTTGGGAGACACAGTTAGGATTATTCTTGACAATGAACAAGGTTTTCATGACTTTGTAATTGATGAATACAATGTCGCTACTTCTCAATTTATGGGACCTGGTACCGAGGAAATTGAATTTGTAGCTGATAAAGCAGGTGAATTTGAATTCTACTGCTCAGTCGGAGAACATCGCGAGATGGGCATGAAAGGTACTTTAATTGTTGAGTAAACAAGTAAAAATAAGTCTTTGAATATTTAAATATTCTTATCCAATTATAAAAGCGGCTAAAAGCCGCTTTTATAAAACCTTATATGTCAAAAATAATTCGTCTTGTCCGTGTGAGCGATAAAATGCAGTCTCGTTATGAATATGAATTAATTGAGCCGATGGGTAAAAACTTTCATCCGGATTTTAAGCCGGAGCTCACACCTAAACAAATGCTTAAACTTGGAGTTTTTGGAGGTAAGTATCTTAACGATTGTCGTCTTGAGTTTCCATTAGATTGGTTTAAGGAAGCTAAGCTTAGTCCGGATAAAAAAAATATAGACCTTAACTTTTTTAAAGTTGACGCGAGTCAATCTTTAGCCGAGTGGAGGAAGAAGGGTTGGATTTTTGAAGAAGACCCGAGAGGTTGGTTTCAGTGGTATTGTAGATACTACATGGGTAGGAGGCTCCAAGTTGAGGATCAAAGACAAATTAAACGTTGGGCGGCTATTACCAGACATATTGCGGCCGTTAAAAAGAATTGTAGAGTAGGAGATTATAGTTGCCGACCTAAACAAAGGCAGGCTATCCTACATTGGGCCTATGATAGTCGTAAGATCTGATTTTAATGGGGTTAATTTTTATTATTTTTCTTCTTGTTTACTTTTTTGTTTTTTTAGGTTATACTGATTTTACGGTTTTTGTTAGCCGTAATTATTTAATTTAAATTATTTTTACATATGAGTTATAATGCTATTCCCTTGGGTAATAAGGCCCCTGAAGTTATTAATGCGGTGATTGAAATACCAAAAGGTTCTACCAATAAATACGAGCTTGATGAAAAGATTGACGCTCTGGTTTTAGATCGTGTTATGCATTCTCCGATGTTTTATCCGGTGGATTATGGTTTTATTCCCGAGACTCGTTCAGGGGACGGTGATCATCTTGATGTTATGGTAGTCACTAACAGTCCAGTTTTTCCTGGTTGTGTAGTGCCTGTTCGTCCGCTGGGTCTATTGCGTATGACCGATGATAAGGGAGTGGATAATAAGATTTTAGCCGTACCTCTTGGTAATCCCTATTTTGTTAATGTTACTGATATTTCACAACTAGATCCTCATATTCTTAAAGAGATAGTACACTTTTTTGAACAATATAAGGCTCTGGAAAACAAAAGTGTTGTCTTAGATGGCTGGGGAACGAAAGAAGAGGCTTTAGCTATGATCATGGATGATCATAAAAGTTTTAAGAACGAATCTTAGATAAAGCTTTGAGAAACTCAAGAGTAGTATTTTTTTCTTGTATAGTTTTATTAACTACTTGTTTAAGATTCTCTAATAGATCCATAAAATAATTTTTATCTTTAAGATCCTTGATTTCGATCAGGGATCTTTCGGCTTGTTTAAGGTGTTCGGTAATTAAAAAACATATTCCGTTCAATCGGTCTTGCCAAAATATTTTTTTTAGATTCTCTCTAGCTTCTTCAATAGTTCTATTATTTTCTCCAAGTTTTTGTTCGCTCGCTAAAATATCTTCCACTACCGGGGTTATTATTTTTTCATCAAGATCTTCTAGCCAGTCATGGGCATCATCCATCGTTTGTTTGGCAGCTAGATAGTTAATGAAAAATATTTTCAAGCAACTTATTGTTTGACTTGTTTGTTTATAGCCAGCTAAGTATAACACAGCTAAGGCTGAGAAAGCGTGTGGCATTGATTGAGCGGCTCTAGCTATAGTTGAACTTGCGTTAATTTTTTTATAAAGTCTATTTTGAAATTTTTTATCAATATCGTATCTTTTATCTTGTTCTTTAATTAAGGATAATTCTGAGTCTTCAAGTATTTCATATAATTCATCTAGCGCGTGAGGTGGCAAGATTGAAGTATAGATTTTTTGCATATTGAGTAGTCCATGAAAGATAGCTGGTAATAGATTACCACCTTCTTGGTGGTCAATAATTTTATCTTTAAGACCATAAACCAACCAACCCAAAGTGTTAGCTAAAGATATTTTAGCTAAGATTTTATTATTAATATTTTTAAGATTAAAAGATTTAAAACAATAGATCGGTAAAAGAGTTATATTCTTAACTTGTGAAGATTTTTCCAGTTTATTTATTTGTTTATGTATCAAGCAGTTTTCTGTTTGGGAAAATTTTTGGTAAATAATCCTTATTTGTTCAAAAGTCTTTAGTATATAATCATCAGTTTCATTTAGGGTAAAAGTATTTGGTACTTTTTGTTTGTTGGCTAATTCATATCTTTGATAAGCTAGAGCGGTTTGGGCTGCTACCAGACATGGTGAGGCGGCATAGAGCTTATGACGGCCGCTTTGTTCAAGATAAAGCTTTTCAAGTGGCCAACGGCGGTTTTCTAAACAACTTTTAAGTCTTCTTATCGGCTCTCTTACCAAGGCTGGATTAACCTCGTTTTTTAAGAGAGAAGATACTAGGAGAGAAGTTTTAAAAATTGAACTTTTAACTTTTGGGTTGTTTAGATCGGTTTTTAGATTATTTAATAATAAATCTTTGTTTACTGTATTGCAATATTCGGCCATTAAAGACCTAACAGTGAAATAGTCATAATATAATGATTTATATGATCGTTTTTTTATAATATTTTCTAGATAACTTTTCAGGTTGGTATTATGTATTTTGTGATATTCTAAAAAAGAATGGATATTGGCATTAACTATTGGATCAAGATCATGCCATTTACCCACTGGGTTTTTTATCAGCCATGTCTGATAAGGTCCTCCTGGTTGTGTTTCTGATTTAATTAAAAGTTTTGTTAGTTTAGCCCAAGCTGTGGGAGTTAATTGGTTTGGTCTAATTTTTGATATTACACTCCAGGCTAAGAAAGTATCATCAAGGTCATTGGGGTATAAGTTTTTATTATTTTTATTTTTATCTTTATCTTTATCTTCTTTAAAATAGTTAAAAGAGTAGTCTTCTTTTCTTTGTTTAATTAGAAAATTAACGGCTTTTTGGCATATTTCTTGGGCGGTTATTTCTTTAATTTCTGTTAAGCAGCGAGCTATCCAGGCAGTTATAAAGACGGTTTCTTGTGTTTTATTAATTTTACCATTTATTTCCACTGAGTATGACAAGAATCCACCATCTTTATTTTGGTGGCGTTTTAGGTATTCCAGTGTATTGGCTAAGAGCTTTTGGCTTTCTTTGTTCATGTGAGATGGGTATTTTTATAATAAAGGAGGTTGATTGGTCCGGGATAACTTTTACCTCAATCGTGCCTTGAAGATAGCGACTAATTAGTGATTTAACAGTTGGTAGCCCCAGACCCAATCCACCAGTTTTTCTTTTGGTGGTAAAAAACGGTTTAAAAATATTTTTAATAATTTCTTGATCAATACCTCCGGCATAGTCTTTAAATTCTAGAATAAGTAAATCGTTTTCTTTAAAATATTTTATCTCTATTTTTCTTGGTTTTTCTTCGCTTAATGTTTTTTCTTTATAGGCATCAAGAGCGTTAGCTATCAGGTTAGTGATTATCTGGTGTAGATGTATGGGGTTAGCAAAAATTTCTACGTCCTCCTCGCTTGAAATTTTAATTTCAACGTTCAGTTTTTTGGCTGAATGGGTAAAAAGCAAAAAAGACTCTTCAAGGGTTTTTTTGATGGAGAAAAAGATATTAAGATCATTCATGTCAATTTGTCTTTGTATGGCTTGTATCAGGACGGTCATGCGTTGGCCGGCTGCTACTGCTCTTTTTGTTTCCTCCTTGGCACTGATAATAGCTGGTTGGTTATCTTTGGTCATTTCCAAGTTAAGAGCTATGGCTGAGAGGGGATTAATTAGGTCGTGAAAAAGTCCTGAAGATAATTTACCTAATTCAGCAAAACGATATAGTTGGCCTATTTTGTCTGCTTGGGCTTCTGCTAATTGTTTGGTTCTTTTTTCTATAATTTCTTCCAGTTCTTCTTGGTGTTTAAGTAAGGCTTTTTCGGATTTCTCGGCTCTTTTAAGGGAATTTTCCATATCTCTTCTAGCTAGCCAAGAGATAATGGTTATACAGATTAAAAGGATTGAATAAACATTAACGTCAATTAAACCAACCATTTCACTTTTCCACTCAGGTAAAAGACCGCTTTTTATTTCCCTGTAGCCTATAAAATTTTGTACAATTAGAATAAGGCCGGCAATAATTAAGCCACAACGGTGCCCGATCACTACACTGGCGATGCCTATGGTTAAAGCGTAAGTCAATAGCACCGCTGGCAAACTTACTCCCCATTTCCATGATCCATAAAAAGAACCAGCTAAAAATGTAAAAACTAAAAGATAGCGAGCTATTTTATAGTGCCCCAGGCGTGATAAGAGATAGACAATTAAAAACCACAGAGTTATTAACTCTAACGTATTAATAGCTAAAGAAGCAGGAACATTGTTCTTAAGTGAGTTAAGTAAATTAGCGGCGGTTAGGGCAATAAGTAAAGCACTGGAAGTTATCAGGGCTATATTTAATAAAAACTCTTGCTGACGGTCTCTTTGCTCGAAACTTTTTGGTTCAAGAAGGATTTTATATAAAACTTTTAAAAATCCTTTAAGTCTATGTAAGACGTTTTTAACGGAGGGCATAAGGCTATTCAATTAACCAAGGTTCAAAAGCTTCGGTTGTTTCCGCTAAGCTTAGGTCAGGATCAAGTCTAGCTGTTGGTTCATTAAGTATAAGTTCAATTAAGTTATTCATAGGTTTAGTTGATTATTTTTATTAAGCCGTCTTTTCGACCCTAAGACGTCTGGATATTTTATCATTAAGCTCTTCAAGAAAAAGTAAAGATTTTATAAAGATTTATTCAAGTTAACGTATAACATAGCCTCTACCTGAAACGCTTTTAATTAAGCTTTGGTCTGGTTTGCCCAACTTCTTTCTTAAATTAAGAATATGGGTCTCAATTGTTTTGGAAAAAGGGTCAGCGTCAATTTCCCAGACATGTTCAAGAATCATGGCCCGAGAAACTATTTGTCCTTTGTTTTTTAAAAAGAGTTCCAATAAGCCAAATTCCTTACGGGTTAGCTTGATAACTGTTTTGCCCTTTTTTACTTCACCTGAGCGGCTGTTAAGGGTAATCTCTCCGACTGATAAAACAACTGGTATGGTTTGTTTTGGTCGGCGAGTTAAGGCTCTTACTCTGGCCATTAGTTCAAGATGAGAACAGGGTTTAGCTAGATAATCATCAGCCCCTTCATTTAGAAGGTTGGCCTTTTCTTCCGCATTGTTTTTAATCGAGATAATCATAATGGGGGTATGCTTACCATCTTCTCTAATAGCTCGGCAAATTTCAGGGGCGTTTTTATGGGGCAAGATATTATCTAGTAGAATCAGATCATAGTTATTGGTTAGAGCCATGAATAAGCCCTTTTGTCCTTCTTCGGCGGTATCAACAATTAAACCTTCAGACAATAAAGAAGCTTTAAGTGTTTCTCGGAATTCACAGTTGTCTTCAATAATTAGAACTCTCATATTTTTGTTAGATAATTTAATATCTTTAATTATAGCAGATTAGCCTTTATTAGGGCTATTTTTTCTTGAACAAAACTTTACTTTTTCTTGATTTTTCTTTGAAAGCCTTTATGTTAATTTATATTCAGTAAGGGGAGAGTAACCGCTTGGCCACTTCGACCCCGACCATCTTTGGAGGGGGATAGGTCGAGGTCGGAACAGCTCGGCGGTTACTTAATCCTTACTAAAAAAGCCTCGTCTTGTAACGATGGCTTTTTTAATGCAAAGACTTTAGGTTTTTAATTTAAATCTTTTCTTTATTTTTAGAATTGATTTTTTACTTCTGTCAATTAGTTTATGCGTCTTGATAATATAATAAATCCACCAAACTTGAAGGGCAGTTAGAATGGCTGGTAAAATAATAGAGGTTTCACGAAGGGTGGGGTGGGGTAATGAGTAGGCACAAGTTACGCACATAAGTTTATCTTTAATTATAAGCGAGGGTTAGGAGGTATTGTTATTTTATCATTTTCACCTCAATAAGCAAGTCCATTTAATTTATTTGGGTATTTTTACTTGGTAGATTCCGTTAGCCTTGGAGGCTTGTGAGCAATCGTCAAACCAAATATCAAAACGTCTACCCTTAATGATTCCTCCTTTATCTGTTACTAGGTAATCGTTATCATTTAAGGTAATGGTGGTATTTGGCGCAAAACAATTCCAGTCTGCGGCTATGTGCCCTGCTTCCGGTTCAACGGTTGAGGCTGTTTGGTGGCAGTAATCCACAGAGGTTTCGTCAAAATCAAGACAACCGGCCCAACTTAAGCTTCTTGAAGAGCAGTTTTTAAGAGCTTCTCGACCGTTTGGACAAGAACAGTTAAGAGCTACGGCACATAGGAAATCTGAACGTTTAGCAAAGTCTTCAAGTTTTGGTTGACAATAACCAGTGACAAAAGCTTCAAAATAACCCCTAGATTTTTCTTCTTCGGAGAATTGATCACATTCTTTTTTAGTATAATCATCACGTATTTCTTCAAGGTTTTTGGTTAAAAGCAGACGATAAATTTTAGTACGTGTTGAAAAAGCCCCGTCTTCGGTGGCGAGGTGAAAAAAGGCGAAAGCAAAAATTATTAAGATTAATATTTTTAAGTATTTTATTGTCATTTTATGGGTAAGTTATTCCATATTTTTGATGATTACTTTTCACCGATTGTCCAAAATCATATCTACCTGAAGCTCCACACTCAGCTCCGTTACGACAAGTTGGGACTGAGAAGTGCATATAATCTTTAAAACTTTTCCAATCTCCTCCCCAACACCAACCGTTTCTTTTAAATATATCAACCAGTTCTTTTGTAAAAGAATTTTTGTCGACTGTGTAATCTTTTCCTGCACCTACACCTGTTGGTCTGTAATATTTTCCGACCAGTGCTCCTTTTTTACTATAACAATCAATACAATAATTTTCGTCAACGTTAACATCTATAGCTAAGCCACGACCATGACAATATTTTGACTCTCGGTAACCGCCAACTTCGTAAATCGGGAAACCCGCATCTTTTACTTCTTTAAAAGTTTTTTTCATTAGTTCGGCAATTGTTTCATCAACTTGTACGGTTTTAGTTCCAGTGGTTGTTTCAATTTGTACCTTTACAATATTAGTTGGAGCAACTTTTAGTTCAGAAATCGATTCATTATTAATAAAAACATCGTACTCTGTTTTATCGGGTAGATCTTCTTTTATTAAAGTTGTTATTTTAAGGGGGGACAACTCCGTTAAAGCGGGATTAATAATATTTAAAATTATATAGGAACTAAAAGCTATTACTAAACCCGTTAAGCTACTGCCGATCCACTTTTTAGCTTCACTTACTTTTTGCGAATTCCCGCCGGCTGTTAACCAAATTACACCAGCTATCATCATAGCAACTACCGCTAGAATTGATATTAGGCTTATGCCGTAAACATAAAGACCTTGTATGTAGTCTGCTACCCAGGGGACATAACAATTTTCTCCTCCTTCAGTCTCTTCACAGTGTACCTTCCTAAAATTAAGCCCCGGTATTTTAACGGCCAAATTAGGATTCTTAAAGGGGTCGCTTATCTTGGGAGTTGAAGAACCGGTTTCATCGCCTGTTTTAGGAGTTGAAGTACCTGTTACATCTTGTGCTAATACCAAAGAAGAGCTTGTTAGAAGCACAGAGAAAATTAACAGGCATATAGATAGGGCGAAGGTTTTTTTAGTTATATTTTTCATTGTTTCTTATTAAAAGTATCATAGTTGTTATTATAGCAAAAAAACCGATGACTGATAAAGAGAGTATGGTTTTTGGCTTCATTCTTTCTTTTTCTTCAACTTTTGGTCCGCAGCAGCATTCATTTAGAGATTCTCTTGTCATTGGTCCACATTTTGCATTATCCGCTTTATACCAATTAATATCACCCATTTCGGTACTGCAATAAAGTCCGGGTCTCACATTAAGCCACAAACATTCTTCTTCGGCTTTTAAATTTTCTGTAGCAAATAAAGCAAATATTGAAAAAAAGATAAAAACAAAAAAGATTTTTTTTATTCTGGTGTTTTTCATATTATAATTTATCCCTTGGGACAAGTTCCATTGTCTGAGCTATTGTTTAGTGAGGTTACTCCTTGGGCTAAAATAGTTTCTACTGTTTGGACGACATATTTTCTTGGCGCTCCATTAAACGGTGGTTTACTGTCTGGCCAACTGCCTATGTTACAACCGTATTTTTTTATATTATTAGTGAGAGCCCCACCTCCACTGGAGTGTGCGTAATATATTAGGAATATTTTTGCACTATCGCTAATACTTGAACAGTATTTATTAATATTTCCCAGGTTGACTTTCATCATGCCAGTAGCTACGGCCGTGTTAACTGCCGGATCTTTAACTCCAGCTCGACAAAAACTTGAGCTTAATCCGATGTGCCTGACAGAATCCGCACAATATTTATCTTTGGTTTGAAAGAGCCCGGTAAAGCCGTATTTATTAACCACCGTTGGTCTTAGAGTTGATTCTTTATACGCTATACCTTTAAGGACACGCCAGTCCACATTTATACAAGCTGCAAAGTTTTTAAAAGTTTCGTCAAAAGTCGTATCAGTAATTGGTTTACCGTTGGCCGGGTCAAATTGCGGGTCATGTTCATTAATGACCATAGTTTCAATATCTATTTTTTCAATAAAGGGCATCCTGATATTTTTTAAAATTGTCAGATCAGGGTTAATCGTATACAAGATTAAATATGATGACATGATAATTATTACACCCGTTACTCCGCCTGTTATCATTTTTTTTGCTTCAGCTACGCGATTTGGATTACCGCCGGCGGCTATCCAAACAAGACCTCCCAACATTATAATTACTACCGCCAGGATAGATATAAAGCTAATGGCGTAATTTGTTAAAGAAGCTATGTATTCACCAACCCAGGGAATATAACAAACCCCGGTTTCACAATCTACTTTTTCAAGACCAGTCATTCCTGGGATAGAGACTTTAACAGTGGGTGGATCAAGAGTTATGCCATCCGGGGTAGTGGTGTTGGCAGAGGTGTTATCTGTTATTAAGAAAAATACAAAAGTTACAGCTAGTATAATAATTGATTTTTGGAATAATTTTTTCCTAAACATATTGATTATTTATATATAGCTATAACACCAGCATTTATTTTGCAACATTTATTAACTTCAGACATTTGGATTTTATCTGTTCCTCTTTTTAAGTTTCCTTCATTTGGGTCATTAGTGTAAAGAACTCCGTTGCTATGACCTGTAATAACTATGTAGTGAGCACCGCCTGTAAAGGCACATCTGCATTTCCCATTACCTGTAACACTGGCTATAACAGGACCATGTTGCAATAGGTTAATTGCATCATTAAAACTCCCACCTGTTTTATGTTTTAGATTATATTGACTAGCTATTTTACTAAAACCTGGCATTCCTCCTCTCCAACCACCACAGCTAGTGTTTGTTCCCCCTTGCCAGCTACCGTTATTTTTAGCTGTTCGGGCTATTTCCGGAGCTGTAACTTTTACGCCATGGTAATTAAGAACCATAGCTAAAGAAGTCGGGCCACATCCGCATTTACCCATACCCATGTCAAGGCTTTGAAATCTTCCTTGGTATAAGATGGGAATATTGTATTGTCCTTTTCCGGTGCCAAGATTTTCAGTTGGTAAACTAGGGTCTGTATATTCACTAACAAGATCTTCTGGTGGAAGAAATTCTTCAATATCAACTTTTGTTATGTAATTTACACTAATTGGCTTTAAAATAGTCAGATTGGGATTTATTAAAAATAGAATAAGGTAAGAGCAGAAAGCTAAAATCGCTCCCACGGTACCGCTTTTGATCAGTGAATTTCCTTGGCCTATTTGTGAGCGATTACCGGCGGCTGTTAAACGAACAACTCCGCCTAACATAATTACCACTACCGCTAGTAGGGTAATAATCGTTAGGCTGTATTTGTATAAAGCGCCTATATATTCGGCAATCCAAGGTATTTCACATTTTTGGTTGTCTTCATCACATTTTATTTCTGAAAATTTACCAAAACCCGGTATAGAGACTTGTAATTGCGGTAGTATCGGATCTCTAGTAGGTTCAATTTTTCTCTTTTCTTCTTCAACCGTTGTTCTGTCTACACAGCTTTTATTATCAATACCGACTTTTTTGTTAATATAAAAGTTAACATTTTTGGTATCAGATATATAGTTATAACATTGTTCTTCGGTAGTGTTTTGATAAGTCTTCCCGCCCAAGCTCATCGTTCCTCCTACTCCAATATTTCCTGATTGTATAATCTCACAACAACCCATGCCTTCCAGTTCTTCTTCTCCTTTAATTGATTTATCTGGTACAAAGAAAAATATTAAAAAACTTAAAGCCAAGATAGGCAAAATTTTGTTTTTTATAAATAATTTTTTCATAGTTATTAACTACTGAGCCATTCTACCGGGAATGATTTGAATGGGATTTTCTGCTGTCCCGCGACACTTACTCCAGTTGGTGCATTTACCGAACTGGAACTCGGTTGCTATATCTCCTGTAGCCTCACCGTAAAGCCAACTTCCGACAGCGGCTAATCCGCCACCGATGACTCCTCCAAGTATTGAGCCCAAGCCACCGGATATTACTGATCTAAGATCGTTTGAAAAAGTGTCTTTGTCTTCACATTGGGATTTTGGATAGTCTTCAACACACATGCCTGCGTATTTTTTATCTCCGACTACCATGTCTCCATCTCTGTCTTTTACAAAGCAGCAACCATGCGTTAGGATACATTTATTATCTTGGGCCATATGGTTAATCATAAACTCAACGGAGTTATAGCCATTTGGCCCTATATCTTCTTTGGCTTTTTCACAAACCGAGTTGGTGGTTGTTTCCGCGGTGGTAACCAATTGGCTCACATTATCTTTAGTTTCCCAGGCCTTTTTAAGACAACAGCCCACGCCCATTTTATCAAGATCTATCTTGGCTATTTTAGGTACAGGGGTTATTTTCAGCTCGGTTAAATTAGTGTTAATTGCCGACAATATAACAAATGAACCTAAGGTTAAAACAATACCAACTAAAGATGAGGCAATCATGGATTTAGCTTTACTAACCTTTTCACTGTTACCGGCTGAGGTTAACCAGATTGTGCCGGCTAGCATCATAACAACGACCGATATAATAGCAATAACTCCTATGGAGTATTTTAAAATAGCCACGATATAATTTGCTATATTGCCAGTATCATCTTGCATTTGGACGGCTTTACCAGACTGATACTCTGAATCTGGAATACCCACTGCCGGAACGAAATTAAGCGGTTGACCTATCGGCCTCTCATTAAAATTACTCGGTAGGCCAACACATTTATTAGCATCAGCTGTTTGTCTCGGAAACCACTTAGTGGTATGGGTGTTTATTTCTTTACAAGCTTTTTGTGTTAAATTTTCAGTTGTTATTACATTATCTGTTCCCGTCTTTTGGCAGCAACCTATCATCTCTTGGGCTCCGGCTATTGGTGCTTGTAAAATAAAAAAAGAAACAGCGATAAGCTTGATTAGTAAAATTGAGGTTGTCTTCATATTTTCGTATTTATTATTATAAAGAATTTTCAATCAGCTTGGTTAAATCTTGGATGGTCAGAGCGCCCTCTACTTTTCTTCCGTTAATAAACCAAGTTGGCGTACCCACGACACCTAAAGTTTTTGAATCAAGGTAGTTTTGTCTGATTTGTTGTAAATATTTTTTTTCATCAAAACAGGTTTGGAACTTTTCATTATAGACTCCTAATCGTTCCGCCAAAATAGCTAAATTATTTTTGTCTTTTCCGAGAGCGTCGGAATAGTTTTGAAAAATCATATCATGCATTTCCCAAAACTTACCTTGTTCACCGGCGCAGTAGGCGGCCATGGCCAAGTCAATGGATTCGTCATGCCCTGGCCAGTCCCGAAAGATTATTTTTACATCTTCGGCGTATTTAATGCTTATTTCTCTTAAAACCGGAAAAGACACTCGGCAAAAAGGACAGGCAAAGTCGGAAAACTGTACAATCGTTACCTTGGGATTATCACTGCCGATTGAATGATTATCTATTCCTTCTATGAGTCTTTTTTCAACTTCCGTATAGCCAGAAATCTTTAATCCATTTGCCGGTTTTTTTTCCGCTATCTGTAAATATGAGCCGTCGGCAATTTGGCGGTTTTGTTCAAGTAGGTAGCCTGCGTAAAGTAAAATAATTAAAACTAAGAATATGGCTATGGGAGTAAGGATAACCCCGATAATTATTTTTACCGCACTGTGCTTGTGTTCTTTTTTTTCTTCAGACATATATTTGTCCAATTACCTTATCTTATGATAATATATCATATAGTATAACATAGATGGTTTATTTTGGACAAGTCCAAAAAATTAAAAAACTTAATTATCTAAACAAGTTATTTATGAAACTTATTTCTTGGAATGTTAACGGTATCAGAGCCTGTGTTAGGAACGGTTTTAGTCAAACTCTAAGAGAGCTAAAGCCAGATATTTTGGCTGTTCAGGAGATAAAGATTGATGACGTGAGTCGTCTTAAAATGGAGTTTGATTTTGCTGGTTATGAAGAATATTGGTGTCCGGCTAAAAAAGCTGGCTATAGTGGTACGGCAATTTTCAGTAAAAAACCTTTAAAAGTTAAAAGCGGACTTGGCATTAAAGAATTTGATGATGAAGGACGCACCCAAACTGTCGAGTTACCCAAGTTTTATTTGGTAAATATGTATTTTCCTAATTCTCAGCCCACTTTGGCTAGGTTGGCTTATAAGGAAAAATTTAATCAAGCCGCCCTAGTTTATGTTAAGAAATTAGCCAAGAAAAAACCGGTTATTTGGTGTGGTGATTTTAACGTAGCTAGACAAGAAATTGATTTAGCCAGACCCAAAGAAAATGTTAACACCGCGGGTTTTACCAAAGAAGAAAGAGCTTGGGCAGATCGTTTTATTAAAGAAGGTTTTACTGACACTTTTCGTTCGGCTCATCCGGACAAAGTTCAATATTCTTGGTGGACTTATCGTTTTGGCGCCCGCTCTCGTAATGTCGGTTGGCGGATTGACTATTTCCTGGTTTCCGCTAAGATAGCCAAACAGGTTAAAAAAGCTTTTATCCTAGATCAAATAATGGGTTCAGACCATTGTCCGGTGGGGATAGAGCTAAATTAAAGAGTTAAATTAATTAAATTAAGAAATATTAAGTTAATAATATATAAGTTATAATGTATTATAGATATAATGTATGAAATACGACCATAAACAAATAGAAAAACACTGGCAAGAACTTTGGGAAAAGAATAAAGTTAACGTTACGCGAGAAAAAAAGGAAAATCCCAAGTTTTATATTTTGGATATGTTTCCTTATCCTTCAGGGGAAGGTCTTCATGTCGGACACCCGAAGGGTTATATTGCCAGTGATATTATTGCCAAGAAAAAAGTCATGCAGGGTTATAATGTTCTTCATCCCATGGGTTGGGACGCTTTTGGCTTACCAGCGGAAAATTATGCCATTAAAAATAAGCTTCATCCCCAAAAGGCTATGACGGAAAATATTGCTCGTTTTAAAAAACAGTTGCAAATTTTGGGTTTGGGTTATGATTGGAGTAGAGAAGTTAACACCACTGATCCCGCTTATTATAAATGGACCCAGTGGATATTTTTAAAGATTTTTCAGACTGGACTAGCTTATGAGTCAAACGAACCGATTAATTGGTGTCCTTCTTGCCAAACCGGACTGGCTAACGAAGATTTGGAAAACGGACTTTGTGAACGTTGCGGTTCAGTAGTAGAGAAAAAGCCTTTGCGCCAGTGGGTCTTAAAGATCACTGATTATGCGGAAAGGTTACTTAGTGATCTTGAACCCCTAGACTGGCCAGAAGCGATTAAAGAATCACAACGTAATTGGATCGGCAAATCCGAGGGGGCGGAAATTGATTTTGAGGTTAGTCTGGAAAAAGAAAAAGAACCAGAGAATAATAAAAAATTTATTGTTGGTGTTTTTACCACTCGTCCAGATACTATTTTCGGAGCGACTTATTTGGTTTTAGCTCCTGAACATCCTTTACTTGAAGAATTAAGCGATTTAGCAGATAACACCAAAGAGATTTTAGCTTATCGCCAAGCAGCAGGAAAAAAGACCGAGCTAGAAAGAGGGGCGGAAAATCGTGAAAAAACCGGTATAGCCATTAAGGGTCTTTATGCGCTTAATCCGGCTACCGGAGAAAAAATTCCGGTTTGGGTTGCCGATTATGTCTTAGCGGATTATGGCACCGGTGCGGTAATGGCCGTGCCAGCTCATGATGAAAGAGATTATTATTTTGCGGTTCAGTATGATTTACCTATTAAAAACGTTATTCAGCCCATTTTTATAGATAAAAATAATCCTCCACAAGAAGGTAAAAAAACCGTTGAAAGAAAAACTATTCATGCTTTAATTAGAGACCCAGAAAACGACACTTGGTTGGTTTTAAAATGGAAAAAACAGCCTTGGCGAGGTTTTGTAGTTGGGGGAGTGGATGAAGGGGAGGAGTTGGTTGAAGCCGCTCGTCGCGAAGTACTTGAGGAAACTGGCTATGAAGATCTTCTCTATATTAAAACTTTGGGCGAGTCGGTAAGGTCTGAATATTTTGCTGCCCATAAAGACGAGAATCGTTTGGCAATTACCTCGGCTATTTATTTTGAATTACAGAGTCAACGTCGCCGTGAAGTTTCCGAAGAAGAACAAGCCAAGCATGAAGTTGAATGGGTTAAGTTGGATAGTTTAAACTCGGACAACATGACTTGTGCTGAACTTGAATTATGGAAAGAACGCTTAAGTGGTAATTTTGCTTATACTAGCGAAGGGCTTTTAATTAATTCCGAACAATTTAATGGACGACTATCCTCTGAAATTTTTGAAGAAATTATTAAATTTATTGGAGGTAAACTTAAAACTCGTTATAAACTGAGGGATTGGGTTTTTTCTCGGCAAAGATATTGGGGTGAGCCTATTCCTTTAATTCATTGCGCTAAGTGCGGTGTAGTAGGAGTACCGGAAAAAGATTTACCAGTTACTTTACCAGAAGTTGAGTCTTATCAGCCGACGGGGACCGGTGAGTCACCTTTGGCGGCTATAGAAGATTGGGTTAGAACGGTTTGCCCAGAGTGTGGTGGAGAAGGTAGAAGAGAAACCAATACCATGCCCCAATGGGCGGGCTCAAGTTGGTATTATCTTCGTTATATTGATCCAGACAATGAACAGGCTTTAGTGGATAAAACTAAGGAAAAATACTGGTCGCCGGTGGATCTTTATATTGGTGGAGCAGAACACGCCACCAGGCACCTTATTTACGCCCGTTTTTGGCATAAATTCTTGTATGATCAAAAGATTGTTTCTTATCCCGAGCCTTTTACCAAATATTCAAATTTAGGCCTTATTTTAGCCGAAGACGGCAGAAAAATGAGTAAACGCTGGGGTAATGTCATTAATCCGGATGAAATGGTGGAAAAATTTGGAGCTGATGCTTTTCGTTTATATGAGATGTTTATCGGGCCCTTTACTAAATCAGCCGGTTTTAAGGTTAGTGGTGTAGCTGGTGCTCGTGCCTTTTTGGAAAAAGTTTGTCGTTTGGGCGAAAATTTAAGTGATCAAGAAAACAGTCCAAAAGCCCATAGCTTACTCCATAAGACAATTTTAAAGGTAGGCGACGATATAGATAACTTAAGATTTAATACCGCTGTTTCTTGTTTAATGATTTTGGTTAATGCTCTTTTGGAAGAAGAACAAGTTAATAAAATCGTTTATGAAAAACTTTTAATTATTTTAGCACCTTTTGCCCCTCATTTGTCAGAGGAACTTTGGCATAAGCATTTTAATAAGTCAGAAGACGAATCAATCTTTTTTAAAGTTTGGCCGAATTATGACCCGGCTTTAATTAAAGACGAAGAGGTAATGGTGGTTGTACAAGTTAACGGGAAGGTTAGAGATAGGTTTATGATTGAAGCCGAAACTGAAGAAGAGATTCTTAAAACCAAAGCTTTGTCTTTAGAAAAGATAAAAAATATTATTGAGGGTAAGAAAATAATTAAAGCAGTGATTGTTAAAAACAAATTAGTTAACTTGGTGGTTGATTAAATTGAATTAAGTTAAGTTGATTAAATTAATATGACACTGTTTGAGTTAACTAAAAAAATTTGTGAAGAACATCATCTTAAACCTTCGCGTAGTCGCGGACAGAATTTTTTAATTGATGAGAATGTTTACCAAGACATGATCAGTGCGGCAGAGCTTAAAGGAGAAGAAATAATTTTAGAAATTGGACCAGGCCTTGGTTTTTTAACCAAGGCTTTAGCCGAGCGAACACAAAAGGTGTTCAGCGTGGAAATAGACGATCGCTTGACGGGTATTAGTCGCCAAAGATTAAAACAAGAGGGGATAAGTAATGTTAAAATTTTTAACGAAGATATTTTAAATTTTACCGGTCAGTGGACTAAGGCTTTGGGTCTTTTAAAAGAACAAAACCAACCATGGAGTATAGTGGCTAATTTACCTTATTCAATTAGCGCAATTTTTTTGCGTAAATTCATTGCCGGTAATGAAGCAGAATTATTACCAGAAAGCTTAACTTTACTTTTACAAAAAGAAGTTGTTGAAAGATTGGTAGCCTTGCCGGGTAATTTAAGTATTCTTGGAATCTCGGTGCAATTTTATTCTAAGGTTGAATTTATCCGAGTGGTTAAGGCTGAAGCTTTTTGGCCCAAGCCCAAGGTGGATAGTGCTATCATTAGGATAAAAAGAGATAACGGTTTTAAACAAAAGCTTTTAGCTGAAAATTTAACTGAAAAAGATTTTTTTCGTTTAGTTAAAATAGGTTTTAGTGCCCGTCGTAAGATGTTAAAAGCTAATTTAGCGGCTGGTTATTCTTTAGACATTAAGGAGGTTGTGGAGATGATGAATAAGGCTAAAATTGATATTACTTGCCGTCCCCAGGCACTTTCCTTGGATGATTGGCTTAAACTACTTGCAGCTTGGCGGTAAAATATGCTAAAATAAAGATAGATAGGTATTTACAAATTTTTTATATTTTTTTATAATAAAGTCATAAAGATAAATAACTTAAGTTTATTTTAAATTTTTAAGTTGTTTATTTAAGTGTTTTAAAGATTTTAAATATGTTTAATCGGTTGTCTCATTTTTTGGGTCTTGATGATTTTGATAAGCGACACAAAGTCGGTTTTGTTTTACTTGTATTAGTAATTATCGGCGTTGTTGTTTTATGGGTCTTTCAACTTAAAAGAGATATTAGTGATCCTCTTTATGCTGGCTTTAAAAATAATAATTCAGCTCAATCCGGACAATCCAATCAAGCTAGCCTTGAACAAGAATTAAGAGCAAAAGATACAGACGGTGATGGCTTATCCGATTGGGATGAGCTTTATGTTTATGGCACCTCACCTTATATGGTTGATACCGACGGAGATGGCATTAGCGATTATGATGAAATTATAGCTGGTACAGATCCTTTATGTGCGGAGGGTCAGGTTTGTACTCCTCTCTCATCAGATATTCAACGGGAGCAGCTAACAACTTTCTCTAACCCAGCTTTAATGGAATTGTCTAATTCAGGCTCAGGACAAAATTTGCTTTCACCAGGACAAGCGCCTACAGCATCACCGGGATCTTCACCTTCGGGATCCTCTGGACAAAATAGTGGTACAAGTAATTTAACACAAGAAGAAAGAAACGCTCTTTTGGAAATTTTCGGTGATGTGAGCGATCCTTCAATTTTAAGACAGATGCTTCTTCAGGCCGGTATGAAACAAGCAGAACTTGAAGCTTTAAGTGATCAAGAAATAATGGAAACTTTTAATTCTTTATTAAACCCGTAATATGAAGAAGCGTTTCTCTTTGCTTTTATTTATTGTTGCAATAATTTTTTCATTATCTGTTTACAAGGAGGTTTCTGCTATCGCTGGGCAGGCTTTAACAGTCCCTACCCCAACAGCCGAGTTAACATCTATTCCTGAAACTACTCGTACTATTACTGAGTCTATTTGGGAGAGTTTAAAAAAGGCGGCTCAAACCAGTTTCGTTACTTTGTTTAGAAGCGCTATTAATCAATACGCTTATGAAACGGCTACTTGGCTTGGTTCAGGCGATCATGGGCAAAAACCGGTTTATCACACCAAGGGTTTTGGACAATTTATCCGAGATACCGGTGCTAATGCTGGTGGGCAGTTTGTTGAAGATTTTTTAATGTTTAGGGATCGGGGTGGTTCAGACGGTGATATCTTTAATACCGCCTCTAGTTTGGGGGTGGATATTTGCGCTCCCAGTATTACAGCTAGTTTGCAAATCTCTTTGGGTCTAACAGATTACTTAAACGAAAGTCGTGGTATTCCAGAGTCAAAATGTAACCTTACCAATATTTGGCAAAACTTAGCGGGTAGTTGGGATGATGCTTTTGGCTATGAAGGACAAGGAGTTAATCATCCTCATTTTTGGAATTCTTTAGCTCAGACCGCTTTTAATCCGGCTACTACTCATGTTGGAGCAGCCGCTACTTTGTTCGGAGTTTCCAGCGAAAGAGTTGCCGAGGAGAGAGGAATAGCTTCTCTTGAAAGAATAGTTTCCGGTGAGTGGAAAAATCCATCTAACCTACTTTCCGGTTGGAGGCTTTCTCCACCCGATTACTCCAAGGGTCGTTATGAAATGGCCGAGGAGTTGGTGCAACAAAATATTTTCCAGCAAACAGGTAATGCTATTGTTGACGCTGCTAATATTTTCTTAAATCAATACGCTTTAACTGCTTTTAATAAGTTTATTGCTAGTTTATCTAAACAAGAAGGCCCAGGGGACTTTAGCAGTAGTTTCTTTTCTCAGGGTTCAAGGGGTGGTATTAATCAGATAGCGCAAAGATCCAATAGAATAATGCAAACCCAGTTTAATGAAAAGGTTGATTATGATGTTTTAAGTGAAATGATTTCTTGCCCTGATCCGCAAAACCCGGGACCAACCAACTGTGTTATTACTCAACCCTTCTCTCAAGCCATTTCTAGACAACTGACTATTGGTGACGCAGTTAAGCAAGGGTTAATTGAAGGAGATAAAAGAATAGGCTATGACCAAAGTGGTAATGATTTGGATATTAATAACGGTTATCCTTACAGGTCCTTAATAATTCTTCGCAAATATAGAATTTTGCCAGTAGGTTTTGAAGTGGCAGCTGATTATATTAAAAATAATAGCGGAGAAACCAGATTTACTACCTTGCAAGATCTGATTGATTGTTATGATGGTAGTGATTCTTACGAAGGATCTTATGACACTACAGCTTGGTGTAAGGGTTTGATTGATCCCAATTGGACTCTTAAGATGCCAAGACAGTTTTGTGGTATGATCGGCTATGGTCCGACTATTCTTTCACAACAAACCGTACCAAAAACCAGGGGAGTTTGTGTTTCTGTTGAAAATTGTCATACAAATACGGCAGGCTGTGAGACTAATTATAAGGAATGCACTAACGCACTTACGGATTGCACAGAAACTCCTTATACATTCTGTAATTTTAATTACGCCCAAGAAGTTAACGTAGCCAGGGCACAGTCTTATTGCGCGGATGAACAGGCTTGTATTAAGGAAAATCCTAATGGTACCTGTGCTTTTTATGGATATTGTACGGAAGAAAGAAGACGTTGGGTTTTTGGACAAGCATCGGATAACAGTTGTGAAGCGCGTAATAACAGTTGCTCCACCTTTAGAGGTAGCGAAGGGCAAACTGTTTCTTATTTGCAAAACACTTTATCTTACGATAATTGTGGTCCTGATGAAGTTGGTTGTAAAAGATACGCTACTATCGGAACTTATAACCAGGCGAATAGCTCAATTAACTGGACGGGCGGAGAAAGATTTTTTAATGCAAAAATTGAGTCTTGCGATTCTGGTAATGAAGGATGTCACAGTTTTATTAGGACAGAGAGTAGTTTAGACGTTAACCTGATAGCTGATGGTAGCTTTGAGGAAAGTCTTTGTATTGTGGAGGTAGGAGGAGGTGTCTCAGGTAACTCAGATAATAATAATGAAGTTATAACCAAAGGTAAATTATCTTGGTTTGATTCTTTAATTAAAGGGGCAGTGGCTCAAAACTCTTTAGCTAGTTGTTTAATCAGTAATTTCTCTTCTTCAGGTAATTTGCCTAGTCCAAATAATCATTGGTATATAAGAGTAGCACCTGGACAATCCGCTAAAGCCGGGGTAACCAACAGTGATTCAACTCATGCCAGCCATAGCCTTTATGTTGAAGGACAGGCCGGTCTTTATTCTAAATTGGACGGTTCAACACCCTCACTTTTACCGGCTGGTTTTTCCATGGAAGGTGATGTTTATTATTCCCTGGCCGCCGCGGTTAAAGTTTTGGAAGGTAAAGTCAGGATCGGTTTTGGCGGTGGAGAAAATCGTTTTGTTGAAATAGATTCAGACGGTGTTTGGGAAACCAGAAACTTGGAATTTTATAATCCGTCTGGTGTAGCCTCGGCTATTGATTTCTATATTGAAGGCACAGACGGTACTGCTAAATTCTATATTGACTCAGTAAAATTAAGTAAAGGTAGAGCCGAGCTTACTTATAAACCATATGGCCAGGGCGGACAAATTTATCAAAAACTATTACCAGCTTACCTGGAAGCTCTTTGTTATGAGAATGTTCAAGGTGGAAACTTTAGCTATAAAGACAATGCACCCGATGAGTGTTTTGATTTTGCTAGAAAGTGTGGTGCTGATGAAGTCGGTTGTGAAAGGTATACTTCCCTTAAAACCAATATATCTTTAACCGCCAAAACCAAGCCCTATGATCTTTGTCCAGGTAGTTGCTTGGGTTATGACACTTATGTTCGTCAGGCGGATGATTTTAATCGTAAAGAAAATGCTCACTTTATTCCAAATACCGCCAGTTTTTGTAGTGCCCAAGCTGTTGGTTGTACCGCCTTTACTAACTTGGATAAATTAGGACAAGGAGCTGAGGCTATTGAGTATTACAAGTCTATGCGCCACTGTATTAAACCGGACACCCAAGCTTGCGGAGATTTTTATACTTGGGAAGGTTCTGATGATGCCGGTTACCAGCTAAGAGTTTTCTCTTTAAAGAGAAATGGCAATAGACCAGCTAGTACCATGGATCCCGAGGAGGAAAGCCAGCTTTGTAATGAAGAAATATTTAAGAAAAAACCCGGAGAGCCTGGTTATAACTTTGATTGTCGTGAATTTTATACAAGAGATGGAGCTATCTTTTATCATCTTTATACCAAAACCATAAGTTGTAGTGAAGATTGTCATCCTTATCGTCGAGACGGAGTAACAGCTCAGGAGTGTACTGCTAATGGTGGGCAGTGGGATACCGAACAGGCTCGTTGTCTTTACTACGCTATTCCCTCGGAAGGTGTAACTTGTTCAGCCTCTGAAGTTGGTTGCGGGGAATATACCGGTAATATTGCTAGCAATGTTAGGACGGCCTTTTATGACAGTTTTGAAGATGCTAATAACCCCTTAATGGGCTGGAGTCCTGGTTCGCACAGTGCTGTTTCTCTTAACCTTAATGGAAATTCTTTATTAACTAATGCGCCAGTTGGTAATATAAGTCGCGTAAGTAAGAGAGTAGGTGCTTATCAGCCGATTGAAAACTACATGGGAGTAAATCGTAACATGTCATATACCATTAGTTTTCTTGCCAAGGCAGCTAACCCGTCCACTAATGTTGAGTCCATTCTTTTCCGTAATGATGAAGGCGAAGAAGCTTTATTCTCTTTGGGCTCTTCTAGAGGTATGTCTACTGATTGGCGTCTTTATACTTTTAATCTTGGCGTTCTTGATCATACCCCAAGTCCTTTGGGAGATAACAGGGGAGAAGAACTTCGTTTAGCTTTCTCTAATAGAGTCTATATTGATGATATTCGGTTAACCGAGGTGCCTGATCGTTATTATCTGATCAAAGATTCTTGGAGTACGCCTATTGTGTGTGATCAAGACATGGGTGGTAACCCTTCTCCTCGTCACATGCTTGGTTGTAGTCAATATAGGAAAATAGATAACAGTACGGTTAATCTTAAGAGCTTTAGCGAACTTTGCCAAGATTCAGCAGCTGGTTGTGAGGCTATGATTGATACCCAAAATTCAACTTTGGCCAGAGCCAGAACGATTAAAGGTGTGGAAATACCGGCTCATAAGATGATTAATGTTGTCTATGACAGAACCAAACAATGTGGAGCAGATAATAAAGGATGCCAGAGAGCCGGTGTGGGCTCAACTTATGAAACTGTTACTACCTATAGCGATATTTATATTAGGAACAATCCAGATCGTTATTCTAGTACTGTTTGTGGTGCAGAATCTGTTGGTTGTAGTCAATGGACCGGCGGAGCGGAAGGTACCGGTACATACTACTTTAAGGATCCTGGTAAAGAAGTCTGTGAATGGCGCTTAAAATCTGGTACAGTTAATGATTATGGTTGGTATAAAAAAGATGTTAAACGATGTTCAGCTGCTCCGAATAATATTTGTTCAAGTAATGCAGATTGCGGTGCAGGAATTTGTCAGGAGGTAGCCTGTACAACTACTTTTGATAAAACCCTTGGCATAGGTGGAGCTAATAACGCAGTAGCCCAACCATCTGAATGGGCTGGTCTTTGTGAGGCCGCGCAATCCGGTTGTACCGAATACCTAGATCCTTTGTCCAAGTTTAACGCCAACCTGGTAATGAATCCGACTTATGCTGTTAATCCTCCCAATACCCAAAGATATGATCCTTGGACACCGGCAGGTAATATAGCTACCCAAATAATGAGTCTTGAAAAGCATAAGGTATATACTTTAACTGGTGGGGATAATGACCAGAACGCAACCCATGATGTCTTTGTTCGATGTGATGCCGTGGGGTCAACTCTTTATGAACTTAATAGTGGTAATAATAAATTTGAAATTAAGACTGGAGGAACAACCAGGTCGGTTAGAGGAAAAGACAGTGTACAGTTTTATGTTATTAGTTCAAGTCCTCAACAATCTGTGGCTTGTACGTTAACGAGGAATAATACTAATCCAATAGAAGCTGTTTCTGTCTCCTTAAAGGAAGCGATTGTTGCGTATCAGCTGAAACAGAACTTGGATTATGAAACACCCAATGGATTGGTTAATTTCAATAAAGGGCATATTCTCTTTAATGAAAGATCATATGGACCAAGGGGTTTAACCTCGCTAAGATACAATGCCAATCGTACCAGTAAAGACGAAGACACTGTAGACGGAGTTAGTCCGCTTCCTGCCGATACCTTTAACAAAAATAACGCTAATGAAATAATTGCCGTTACTGCCGATAGAGTCTGTGGACAGTGGCTTTCTTGTCGTGCTTATGTAACCGATCCACAGAATCCTAATAGACAAGTTTGTGTGGATGTTGGTCTTTGTAATGAATTAGATAGTGAGGGTAGGTGTAATAATTTCGTTAATATGGAAGCAGGAGATATTATTAACCAAACCAATAGTAGTGCGATTATTCATAATATGACCGGCTACAGTAAAGTCGGCTATTCAGACGGCTCAGCTATTGTTTCCCAAGGAGCTAAGAGTTATTACAACCTCGGGGCCATGCGTCAGGTGGGTGCACCAATTAAAGTTGAAAATGGTAGTTTTGAACGTTATGAAGATGCCAGTTGGCAAGGCTTTGGTCATCAGGGATCAGGAGACAATGCACCTTTCTTTAAATATATTCTCCATCCTGCGGAATTGTCCGCAGCCGGTTTGAATTCAATCCATAAAGTTGTTTCCTCTACGTCAAGTTATTTGCCGCCGGAAGGTGTTGGTATGGGGGAAGTTAAGAAAAACTCCTCGGCACTGCAAAAGAAGATTGATTTTATTGAAAACGGACAAACCTATATTATTTCAGCTTATCTTTATGCGAAAAGTTTAGAGGGAGAAGTTGGTATTAAGCTTTGTCCAAAGCCAACCAACCAGCTGGGAGGTTTGTGTACCACCGAATTATTGGTTTCCAATAATAATAGCCGAGACGAGTGGAAAAGAGTTAGTGCCTCCTTTAGGATAGAAAACGCTGGGGAATACCAATTGGAATTGTTTAATAGTACAGGCGCCAGTGCTTACTTTGATGATATTAGAATACAATCTAGCTTGGCTTATCGTTGTAACACCGATGAGACTGGAGATTGTCCAGTAATTGCCAATAGTCAAACAGGCGCAGTTAGGGAATTTTTGGGACCGTCTTGTAGACTATACCCCAATGCCAGTGCCTCGGCTTGTAGACATATAGATAACAATAGAGTGGAACATAAAGGTATCCAAGGTTATTGTCTTGAAACAGATCCTAAGAATCCGGGAACCTGTCTTATGTGGTATCCGTTAGATAGGATAGCTTCGGAATTGAATGATGATGAGTTGACTCCAGTGGTCTTAGAAAATGGTTTATTCTATTGTATTAAAGCCCAAGACAGATGTGATGCTAATAATAATGATAAACCAACTTTGGATTGTGAAGAAGTAATTGTTGTTAATATAGATAAATATTGGTATAACAGACTAAGGCCAGATTCACAATTTACCATAGGCGGAGGTAGTTCTTTTTGGCCTGCCAATAATGGAGTTATTGCTGATGATATAGTTATTAACGTCGGTAATTCCTACAGAACAGCTCAGCCCGCTTTTAATGGAAGGCTTACTTTTGATGAAGGATTTAAGCGAGGTAGTATTTATGGAGCAGGGTTAAACTTTAATGAGCAACAAGGGGTAAGATCTATAAATCTTGTTCAGGGTGGCACATTTAACTCCTTTGTTCCTTATTGGTTTAGGGAGTATAAGTATCAAGTTGGTTATGATTTACCCGGAACTGGTTCTCACTCAGCTTGGTCCACTTCTATTGGAGAGCCTCAGAATCGCCAGGTATGTTTAAGGTCTAATTGGGATGAAATAACGGCACCAAACGGCACTCAGAGTGAGGATATTCCACATGATTCT